>CAZVNK010000016.1:0-16128 GCA_964628115.1 uncultured Ignavibacteriaceae bacterium
TGCCAACGTGATTAAAACCATGTATTTTGCGCCCGGCGAATCGACCATCCGGATAAACCCGTCGTTCCCGGCCAAACTGGTCCTGTTTATAGGAGTCATCGGCCTTATCATCTTCGGTATATTCCCCGGGCCGGTCATGGAATTCGCTCTGGAAACGGCCGGCGTTTTCGGTTTCTGATTGACGGAGATCGTTTCAAGATTAGTTTTTATCTATAGAAATTTTGTCTGTGCTGGATAATTGGCCGTAACGGCCGATTATGTACAATGGGATGGCAGGACAATGTCGGTGCTGAAACTGATTAAAGATATCATACGGCGTCAATTCGTTTCCGGGGTACTTATCGTCGTTCCCCTGATTCTTACCTATGTCGTCCTGCGCTTTTTGTTTGAAAGCATCGACGGTATTCTCCAGCCGATCGTCCAGCGCACCCTCGGTTATCACGTTCCCGGTCTCGGTATTGCCATCACCATTCTTATTATCATTCTGGCCGGATTCTTCACGCGGGGATATATCGGCGCGCGGCTGTTTCGCTACGGCGACCGCCTGCTGACCCGCACCCCGATCATCCGCGTCTTTTACCTGGCGGCGAAACAACTGATCGAGGCCATCACCGTCCCGCAAATGAAATCGTTCAAGCAGGTCGTTATGTTTGAATATCCCCGGCGCGGTGCGTATGCGATGGGATTCGCCACCAATCGTCTCAAATTACAGCAAAGCGACGGAAATATCCGCCGCCTCGTGGGAGTCTTTGTACCGTCCACGCCCACCCCGGTTTCGGGAATTGTTATATTTGTACCGGAAAATGACGTTATTCCTCTTGACATTTCCGTGGAGGAAGCTATAAAACTAATTGTCTCCGGTGCAATTGTGGCGCCGCCGTTGATCAGGACGGTTGAGAACAGGACAACCGAGGAAGTGGAGGAAAACAATGCGTCTGGCTAATATGCTCAAGGAAGAGTATATCGTCGAGAATCTTCCCGCCACCACCAAGGAAGCGGCGATCGATATGCTTCTGAAACTGCTGGAGAAAGATAAACCCGGCATCAATGTCGATAAAGTAATGGATCTGGTCATGGAGCGCGAGGAGATCGAAAACACCTCCTACGGACGGGGATTTGCCTTTCCTCATGCCCGGACCGATGAAGTCGACGACATGTATGTGCTGGTCGGAATTTCCCGCGCGGGACTGAAAGACCGAACTCTCGACGATGTTCCGCTGAATGCCGTCGTGCTCCTGCTGACCCCGTCGCATATCTCCAAACTGTATTTGCAAACCCTGTCGGCCTTTGCCATGTTCGCCCGGATGGAGGGGAGTCTCGAGAAAATCACCAATACCGCAAGCAAGGCCGACGTTATCGAAGTTATCTGGAATAGCGGCGTGATGGTGGAAAAGGAACTGACCGTCAAGGATATCATGCGTCGCGACGTTGCCACCGTGACGCCCAACCACTCGCTGAAAATGGTTGCCAATATCATGTTCAAAAATCGTCTCTCCGCGCTGGCGGTGATCGACGACGACGGCAACCTGCTGGGGCAGATCACCGACCGTGATCTGATCCAGGCCGTCCTGCCGGACTACAAAACGCTGATTTCAAATCTGACCTATTCCCGGGAAACCGAACCGTTCGAGGAACTGCTCAAGCAGGAGGATAAACTTACCGTCGAGCAGGTATATACCAGGGATCACGAAATCGCATCGCTGAACACGCGTATCGTGGAAGTGGCGGGGATGATGATGTTCAAGGACCTCAGGCGGGTGTTTGTCACCGAGGGCAACAAATTGATCGGCATCTTACTCCGCAAAGACATCGCGAACATGATTATTCGGGGCTAAAACCGGCAAAGGTCACATATTCACAGTTTATTCACAATAAATCCACCGGTATTGGGCTGAATCCGCCCGCATCTGGGATGACATTTACCTATTCAATCTGATTGATTTTAATCTAAAACGAGAAAGCTAATTGACTTTCGGCGCGGATTCCGGCGTTTGAATCGTTTCCGGCTTCTTTTTTGGCGGCTTTACAATCGAAATAACAATCGCAATGACCAACACGCCGATAATCACTCCCAATGCCAGCCCGATCGGAATATGGACAAACGATGAAATCAGCATCTTAACCCCGACAAACGACAGGATCAATCCCAGCGCGTATTTAAGATAGTAAAACATATCCATCAGCGCCGCCATCGCGAAATACAACGCCCGCAATCCGAGAATGGCAAAGACGTTCGAGGAATAGATGATAAACGGATCCTGCGTGATCGCGAATATCGCCGGAATCGAATCCAGCGCGAACACCAGATCGGTGCTTTCCACCACCACCAGCACCACGAAAAGCGGCGTGGCGAGTTTTTTGCCGTTTTCCTTCACGAAGAAATGCCCGTCGCGATAGTTCGGCGTAATGGTGATTATTTTGCGCAACAACTTCAGGAGTGGATTCTTCTCCGGTTCGATTTTCTTGTCCTCCGCGAATGCCATCTTGATCCCGGCGTAAATCAAAAACGCGCCGAAGATGTACAAAATCCAGTGAAACTGCGCGATTAATATCGCACCGACGGCGATAAAGATTCCCCGAAGAATCAGCGCGCCCAAAATTCCCCAGAACAGCACCTTGTACTGGTACTTTTCCGATACGCCGAAAAAACTGAATATCAGGATAAACACGAATATGTTGTCGATACTCAGCGACCGTTCGATCAAATACCCCGTGAAAAACTGCAAGGCGACTTCCGATCCGCGCCAGAAATAGACGACCACGTTGAACACCAGCGCCACCACTACCCAGATAATACTCCAGACAATGCTTTCCTTCATCGAGATGCGGTGATCCTTGCGATGGAAAACCCCCAGATCGAGCGCCAGCATGAAGAGGACTAAAAGATTGAAACCGCCCCAGAGGACGAATTTATGGGTGAGCAATTCTGTCAGCGTTTCCATTAGACTCCGAATATAAAGGTGTCGTATGCCTTTGTCAAGAAAACCGCCCGGTACCGTATTCGGTTCCCGACGTTATTACACGATTATGTCACACGAGTGTGGCCGAGGCATGGGGACAGATGATGCGCCGGCCCTTGGAAACGCTTATTCTTCGCGAAATCCGATTCGCGGGAAAGGATTCACGATGGAACTGGCAATATTGGTCAAATGCGCCGCGATACGCTTCAGATACCGGAAATACAGCGCCAGCACCACCGCGTCGCCCGCCGACAGTGATTTGTCGTTCTCGGAGATAATACCCGCCAGCGCCCCGTCGGACATGGTGGCGATATCCTTGTGGGAATTCATTATCTCGCGCGCGGTCACGACGTCTTTCTCGATGATCGCCCGGGTCAGATGTTTGAAACGGCTTTGCACCGTCTTTTCAATCTCAACCAGGTCGTTTTCGAACATGCCGCCGAGAAGTTTCTTGCGATGGGTCGAGGCCAGTTCCGCGATATTCTTGGTGTAATCGCCGATTCGTTCGTCGTCGATGACGATCGAAATCAGCACCAGCCCCGCGTGGACGTTCTTTTTGTCCGAGACGGTCAAATGAGTCAGGACGTTGCGACGGACTTCGCGCTCGAACTGATTAATCTGCTTGTCCTTTTCATAGATGTCGAACGGTAGTTCGGCCGTGTCCTGCCTCCGCAGTGAATTGACCGAAGCCGCGAACATCTCCTCGTCGGATTCCAGCATCTTAACCGTCGTTTTAAACGCCTGGTCCAGAAGACTTTCTTTTCCGAACATTTTCAATAGTTCTTCAAACATGACGGGTCACCTCAACAGATAGATCAAACTAAGAGGGATTACGAAAAATAGCAACAATATAAACACAATCGGCACAATTCGTGATTTTTCAATGGTCTCCGACGCCATTTCGGCAAGCCGAATCGGAATCTTTGCCAGAGGAAGAAAAATAACGATACCGCAAATATTGAAAACAAGATGAGCCAGTGCTACCGCCAGCGCCGCGCTTTGCGAAGTCACCAGCGCCGCCAAAATCGCCGTGACGGTCGTTCCGACGTTCGCTCCCAGCGTGAACGGATACACCTGCCGAATCGTCAGTACTCCCGCTCCCACCAGCGGCACCACGATCGACGTCGTAATCGATGATGACTGGACCAGGGCAGTGACGATCAAACCCAGCATCAGGGCGCGAAACGCCGTCTTGAAAATATACCGGTTGAAGAAACCCTCGACTCGTGAGAGAACCAGCGACTTTAAGATCTTGACCATATACCGCAGAGCGATGAACAGCAGAATAATCGCAAGGACCGCGGTTATCCAGCCGTTTCCGTTAAGCAGATCGATGATCAGCGTGATCACCGGTTTGGTTACGGCCTTGATCGGTGAGGCGAACTTCAGCCCCCCCGCGTTTTCCAGTACCTGTTCGATAAAAAAGGCGACTCTGCCCAGGAAATTGGTGAAAATCTGCAACGGCAACAACACCACCACCGTCAGCACGTTAAAAATATCGTGCACGATCGCACCGGAGAACGCCCGCTTGTATTCCGCCGTGTTGGAAATATGCGTCAGCGAGACAATCGTATTGGTGACCGTGGTGCCGATATTCGCACCCATGACAATGGGAATGGCGCCCTCGATGGACAACAAGCCGCCCGCCACCATGCCGACCACGATCGATGTCGTCGTGGAGGATGACTGAATGATCGAAGTCGCCAGGATGCCGATGAACCAACCGACGATCGGATTCGACGTCGATTCCAACAGCGCCTCCGCGAACTCCCTGCCGAACAGCTTGAACGCGTCGCCGAGCAGACTGATGGACAGAATAAACAAATACAGAAAAAACAACAGACCGAGCGGCCTGATTACCGCCAGAAACATCTCACGGCGGCTGTGAAGCGGAGGCACCTGCAGAAAAGCCGACCTTTTGTCGACCGCCTCTTTATTCAATTGTTCTCCCAATCTGGACATGCAAATTGCGCCCAATATATTTTGGGGGAGCCTCGATGTCAAGTTTGTTCGTGTCGGTGTTACAAAAAGATCAGAATTCTTCCTGAAGCGGTAGCAGTAGTAGTCCGATTTCCTCATTGTCCCGAATGGCAATGAGATACACCCCCTCGGTATCGAGCTTATCGAGAATTCGGCCCATCAGTTCGCGGGCATTGCGAGCGTATTCGCCGTTCACCCGCCTGATTTTATCGCCGACCATCAGGCCGTTGGCATACGCCAGTCCGGTCGAATCGACATCGACCACTTCCAGATAGCCTTTCTCGTCGCGAATCACCGAAAAACCCAGCCGTCCTCCGCCCGCGCCAAGACGCACCTGTTCCTGCCTCGGAGCTTCGGTGTCCGACGTGCGGCGCACTCGCGGAGGAACCGTCAACGCCACCAGCGGCGAATGATACGGCTCCCGCGTTATGTAATAAAACAGTGTCGAATCCGAAGTCAGTTTCCAGGTGTCACGGAAATTCCGCCGGAACAACTCCCATCCGGGATTGTGACGTTTCCAGGAATCCGATGAGAATATTTCATCGAGACTGTCGGCGGGGAAGAGTAATTCAGCGCATTTCACCGCCACGAACAGCGACATGATATCAAACCGGTAGATACCGCCTTCCATCAACGGATGCCCCGCGAAATACGCATCCTTGAAACCGCCGTACCGATACTGATGCAGATTCCGCGCCGCCAATTGTTTTATGAGATTCACCTGACGATAAATGCCGCGCGGTGCCGCCTCGATATAATCCCGGCGTTTGATTCCCTCCATCGGAATGACCAGCGGTTCGGCCATGCCGTCGACCGGCAGATATTTGACCGGATGTACCGTCAGCTTACGCTCATCCCAGGGAATCCCCGAAAACATTTCGATCAGTCCCAGCGCCGTCACCCCGATACTGTCCCACTGTGCGTACAGACTGCTGTCGCCGCGTTTCACCTGGCGGATATCGCGTTTGATACGATAATCGCTGAGATAATAATCGGGATAAAAGGATCGAAGCAGATAATAAGTGTCGAATTCAAACGTCACCGCCGGTTGCTCATGGCCCAGCGGAAGTGTGTCCCGCCAGTTGATGCTGTCGGGGGCCGGCCCGGTTTCCGGAAACAGCGGCAAATCCTCCACGGTTTCCTGTGCGATCAGGGGAAGACCCAACAAACCGATTATCGCCGCAATGTATAGTAACTGCTTCATTGCCGCTAAATCTGCGAAGAAATGCGTTTAAAAGCAAGATAATTATCGACGGAGAATCATTACGAAACCGACGACGTCGGATTGACATTCGGCACGGTGCGCGGCGTCAGCTTGCGCAATTCCATATAGAAAAGCGTGAACAGGGCGTTGAAAAAAGTGCCCAGGCAACCCTCGATCACGATTGCAATCGACAGGAAAACCGGAATGGCGATAATCAGCGAAATCACCAGCGCCACGGTCGATGTGACTGCGATCAGCAAAACGGGAATCGCGAATGCCGCCAGTAACAGCACCCCGACCATCATCATGCCGATCCCCAGAAAAAACGTGATGAAAAACATGATGATATTGGGGCCGAGATGATGAGTGATCAGGCGATAAGCGTCACTGATTGCGTCGAATACCGGCTGATTGCCGATCACGATCTCCCTCTGCGCCAGTGAGTAAATATTCCCGAAGAAAAAGATTACGGCGAAAATGATCGGCAGGATAAAGACCAATATGATAAAACCGAACCAATTCAGAAAGACGAATCCCGCCACGATTATTCCGACAAGCAAAACGATACTCGATCCCGTGATCAGAAAAAACAAACAGAACAATCCCAGAAATCGCCAGAAATGTTTCATGCCGACTTTGAACATTTCGCCCAGTTTGTACGCCAGGCTGTTTTCGACACGCACCACCGCTTCGATCAATCCCGCCACCGAGATCAATTGCATGACAAGCAAAAACATCCCGATAATGAAGATAGCAATTCCCACCAGGACCAGAATCATCAAATGCAATTCCGTCCATTGCTCCCAGGGACGATTCTTGATTTGTTCATTGAAACCACCGCCGCCGAAGAAAGACGTCGATGCAAAAAATCCCAGAACCCACAGCGTTTTATGTTTCCAGGATAACTCGAAGGCGTGGTTTACCAGTTTCCCGTAATCCATAAACGGATACTACCGCATTTATTATATCAGCGCAAGTTTTACTTTTTTATGGCGAATGCGTTTCGCGACGAGTCGTTCAATTCGACGGCGTGCCGTTACCGTTGTAAATCATCCCGTCCTTGAGTTTGATAATGCGACGGCAGTGATTGGCGATGTTCATGTCATGGGTGATGACGATGACCGTATGTCCCGTTTCCCAGAGTTCGTCGAAAATCTTGATGATTTCCGCGCCCGATTTGGTGTCCAGATTACCCGTCGGTTCATCCGCCAAAATCAATTTCGGGCTGTTGGCCAGGGCGCGGGCGATAGCGGTTCTCTGCATTTCACCGCCGGACATCTCGGTCGGCTTGTTGGCCACTTTGTCGCCCAGGCCGACCCGGTTGAGAAGCTCCGTGACCCGCAGGCGTCGTTCCCTGCCGCGCATACCCGCGAACAACAGCGGCAGTTCGACGTTTTCAAAGGCGCTGGCGTAGGGGAGAAGATTGAACGCCTGAAACACGAATCCGACCTTGGCGTTGCGAATCTCGGCCAGTTGATTCGCCGTCAGCGAATCGACTCGCAGTCCCCCCAGTTCGTACGCGCCCGACGACGGCGTGTCCAGGCACCCCATCAGGTTCATCAGCGTGGATTTGCCCGATCCCGACGGCCCCACGATGGCGATATATTCATTGTCCGCAACGTCGAGATCGATCCCGCGAAGCGCTTCGAAGGCGACGTTGCCGGTGTTGTACACCTTTGTAATCTGCGACATGTTAATCATCATACACCCTGTTCGCTTCGGTTTATTCATACCTCAGGGCCTCGACCGGATTGACCGACGCCGCTTTCAACGCGGGGAACAACCCCGACAAAAATCCCATTACCCCCAGAATGATTACCACCACCAGACCGATTTCCATTGATACGGTCGGTTTGCCCATGAACTCGAAAATGTCGGATTCGAGCGGAATCAGCTTGAATGATTCGGTCAGAATGTACGCAATCGACATCCCGATAAATCCGCCGAAAAACGTAATCCCCAGCGCCTCGATTAAAAACTGCACCACGATATACGAACGCCGTGCCCCGATCGCCATCTTCACGCCGATCTCCCGCGTCCGTTCCTTGATCGACACGTACATGATATTGGCCACGCCGACACTGGCGATAAGAAGCGTCAATCCGCCCATGATACCCAGAAAAATCTCGATCCCGAGCATCATGTTCCGGGTGGTCTTCAGCGATTGAATCACATCCCAGAATCCCAGCGAGCTTTCGTCATCCGGATGAAATTTTTTCTTGCCGGCCATTACTTCGGTGACACGCCGCTCAACGTACTCCGACTGATTCGGGTCTTTGGGCGCGTAGACGATATTATCCAGCCAGAGATCACCGAATATGGCAACGAAGGTCGTAGCCGGGATGACGATCACGTCCTCGTCCGCTCCCTGGTAACTGCTCATCTGGGTTTTGTGTTTCATCACTCCGACGACCGTGAACGGCAGGGACTGAATGTACATGGTTTTATGAACTGCATCTTCACTGCCGAAAAGCCGTTCTTTGACCGCGTCGCCGATAAACGCCACTCGCCGTTTATGCTCGATATCCAAATCGTTGATCATCCGGCCCCCCATCTCCGGGATCATGTTGCGCAAGTCACGATACACCGGGAAAACGCCGTTGATCCGTTCGGAGAGAATCATGTCCTTGTACTTGACTTCCGCATTCCAGCGGATATACTCGCCGGCCACGTCGCGAATCTCGGGAACGTTCTGTTTTAAAAAATCGATATCGTCTTCCACCAGATGGATACGTCGCCCCAGGCCGAATCCCTTGTGCGCAATCGACGTTTGCCCGCCCCACAGAATCACGATCCCTTCGCCCATACCACTGCTTCCGCGTACGAACTGGGTCTTGAGTCCCTCGCCGTACGCCAATAGCAACATGATCGAAAGCGTTCCCCACAGAATCGCCACCAGCGTCAGCAACATGCGTTTGCGTTGCTTGTTGAAATCCCGCATGAATACGTTGTATAAAACCGAAAATCGCATATACTCCTCAAAACAGCTTTAAGGCTTTGACCGGCTCAAGACTCGCCGCGCGTCGAGCCGGAAAATAGCCTGAGACCAACGCCACGAGACCGAGCAAGCCCACCGCGAAAATGGCCCCCTCGAGATTGATTGTCGGTTGACCGATAAAATCGCCGAAACTGGACGGAGACACCTTGATAATCAATGCCGCCAGCCCGAGTCCAAGCGCTCCCCCGATCGCGGTTAAAATGACCGTCTCCAGCATGAACTGAAACATGATCACCGTTTTCTTGGCGCCGAGCGCCATCTTGATCCCGATTTCCTTGGTGCGCTCTTCCAGTACCACGTTCATGATATTGGTTACGCCGATCCCGCCGGTAATAAGCGTCATACAGCCGATCCCGATCAGAAATGCGGTAAACGCCCGGAAAAAGTTCATTATGAAACGCAATCCTTCAGTCGTGTCCCAGATCGACAAAGCCTCCGTGTCATCGGGATCGAATACGTATTTCTGGGACATAAAAGCATAGATGGCATCCTTGACAATTTCCATGGAATACGCATCCGGCGATTGCACGATAATGTTATTGGGATATCGATACGATCGAATCGTCTTGAACGTCGTCGAAGGAATATACCCCTGACGATTGTCACGTCCGCCGTACGATGAATTCTGTTCTTTCGGTTGCATCACGCCGATGACGGTAAAGGGAATATTGTCGACCAAAACCGTCTTGCCGACCGCGTCCGTCGTGCCGAACATGTCCTCCGCCCGACGATTGCCGAGAAAAATCACACGCCGCTTTTCCGCCATGTCGAGCGCGTTGATAAACCGGCCACCCGCCGCCGGGATCACGTTGCGCATTTCGCCGAATTCCGGCCACACGCCCGAGATTCGCGTGTTTTTAATGGCGCTTTTAGTCTTGAGCTTGACCGACCAGCCGGTGAATTCCGGTGAAATCCGCACGATCGAACCTATTGTGCTTTTCATCATGGCCACGTCTTCTTCGGTGAATCGAACCCATCGCCCCCGGGGAAGGCCCTGCCAGGGTTGCGATGTCATGCCGCCCCAGATAATGGCGATGTTTTCACCGAGACCCCGCATTTCCTTGATTTGTTCCGTGCGGATGCCGTCTCCGAACGCCATCAGGAGAATAATCGCCACCGTTCCCCAGAGAATACCGAACGTTGTCATCAGCGTCCGCATTTTCTGATTGCGAATGTCGCGGAAGAACTGCTTGAACGACATGAGGGATATCATGCTATTGAATCTCCCGGGGAGGACGTTCGATTACCTGGTCGCCCTCGGACAGACCCGATACCACCTCGATATTGATGCCGTTGGACAGTCCCACTTCGATCGGTATTTTATTGACCACCCCCAGCGTGTCCTGGATTTCCACGAATGCCGTGTCCTCGACGAATTCTATCAGCCGTTCCGGGATAATCAGAATGTCTTCTTTCTTTTTGATGATAATATCCGCGTTGGCCGAATAACCCGCGCGCAGAAGATTGGTGCCCATATCGGTCAGTGCTATTTCCACGTCAAACACCGTCGACCCCTGATCCTGACGGGCTTTCGGCGATATCTTGTCGACCCTGCCGCTGACCGTGTCTTTGGGGAGCGCCCCGACCTTGATTTCCGCCGGCATGTCGACGTACAATTTGCCGACGTCGATCTCATCGACCGTCCCCATGAACACCAGATCATCCATATATGCCAGCGTCATCAAATCGGTTCCCGCCTGGTACGACGTCAACGGCACCACCGGATCGCCTTCATCGACCAGTCGCGACAGCACCATCCCGGCGACCGTGGAACGTATCGTATTGTCAACCTTGAGATCGGCAATTTCGGTCTGGCCCGATTCGATCAATGACAGTTTCTCCTTGGCCAGTTTCAGGCGCAGGGATGCCTCGTCGAACGCGGCCTGTTTGGATTCCGTATCCTGATTGGAAATCAACTCTTTTTCTTGAAGTGTTTTGGCCCGCTTGTATTCCCGCTCGGCATTGTCAAACGCCACCTGGTAGATTTCCACCTGGCGCCTGGCCTCGGCGTATTCGATCGGCGTCGGATCGGGCTCGACGTCGATCAGCGGATCGCCGATTTTCACGATGTCGCCGATTTCGACGTGTATTCTCTTAACGATTCCGGAAATCTTCGATTTTACCGATATTTCCTTTTTGGGTTCGATCTGTCCCACCGCCAGGGCTTTTTCGACTATCGATCCTTTTTCCACCGCGAACGTCTGGAAGGATTCATCTTTTTGTGCTGAACCGTTTATGGCGAAGAAGAGCACTCCGCCGACGAGAACGACAATGAAGCCGATAAAAAGGACTTTCTTTACCATCTGTTCCACCCATGTATGTAAGATGTTTATTTCCGCATTTGTGAATGTTTACGATTTTCGGATATGATTGTTTCACCCCAAATATGTATTGCCGTAGGACTTAACATTATTACTATACGCCGACTCCCGAAACGGAGACGATTTTGTCAACACAACCCGTTGTCGTTTGAGAAGATAATCGACGCGGCAATCTGCCCTTTGACTTTCAGCCCGTTATGCCATATCTTAGCGCCAATTGAATAATCAGGGAGACCGGATCGTGATACCGTATGGTAAGAAAATAACACTGCTTGCGACAGCAATATTATTACTGCTGGTATCCTGCGGCAAACAGCAGGAATCGAAAGAACCGGCGACCGAGACTCCCGCCTATACCGACAGTCTGGTGATCGAACTGGCCGGTTTCGACGGCAAATCGGTGCTGGATGTCACCGAACAGAACCATACCGTGGCCTACACGAAAAGCGCAATGGGCGCTTTTGTCAAGGCTATCGACTCGGTCGAAAACGGCGGGGGATACTGGTGGCTGTTTGTGGTGAATGATTCCATCGCGCAAATCGCCTGTGACAAATACGTCACCGCCGATGGTGACAAAATCACCTGGTATTTCCGCAAACAATGAAGGCACGATTTCGATATGCACGTTGATGATATCATTCGCGGTCCCCGGCTGTTTTTGATCGCCGGGCCATGCGCCATCGAATCGGATACGGTCTGTTTCACGGTCGCCGAGAAACTCGCCGAGTTGGGCCGTAAGCATGATATCCCGGTCATTTTTAAATCGTCATACGCCAAGGCCAACCGCCTGTCGGCTGATTCGTTTTCCGGGCACGGCATGGAATTCGGTTTGAACGTCCTTGCCGAGGTGAAAAAGCGGTTCGATCTGCCTCTGCTGACCGACGTGCACGAAACCTCCGAAATCTCCGCCACTGCCGACGTGGTCGATATTATCCAGATTCCCGCTTTTCTCTGTCGCCAGACCGAACTGGTCAGGCAGGCCGGAGCGACCGGCAAATGGGTGAATATCAAAAAAGGCCAATTTATCGCGCCGGAGGATATGGACAAAATCGCCGCCAAGGCCGCGACCGATAAAATCATCCTGACCGAACGCGGAGCATCGTTCGGCTATCACAATCTCGTGGTCGATTTCCGCTCGTTCGTTATCATGAGAAAATTCGGCTATCCGCTGGTGTACGACGTCACCCACTCCCTGCAACTTCCCGGCGGCGCCGGAACCTGTTCCGGCGGACAGCCCGAATTCGCGCTTCCGATGGCGCGCGCGGGAGTGGCGGTGGGAGTCGACGGATTGTTCATCGAAACGCATCCCAATCCGCGATCCGCGCTTTGCGATGCCGGTTCCATGTTGCCGCTGGATCAGATGGATAATCTGATTGCACAGGTGATAAACATCAGACAAAGCATGCAGGTATAGAACCGATGGCACGAGCGAAGACCATAAAAAAACATCTGAGTTCGCGACAACTGGTCAATCGTTTCAAAACGATCAAACTGCTGGCGCTCGACGTCGACGGCGTCCTTACCGACGACCGCATTTATTTCGGTCCCGACGGTTTTGAGATGAAGCAGTTTCATATTTCCGATGGTCTTTTTATCGTGCTGGCCATGCGTGCCGGTTTGGAGGTGGTGATCGTCTCCGGGCGCAAGTCCTCTGCCACCACCACCCGCATGAAAGACCTCGGCGTCAAACATGTCCTGCAGAAGATGCTGGACAAACGCAAACAGATCGCCCCGCTTTTGAAAAAACTCGACGTCGCGCACGAGGAAGTCGCCTTTGTCGGCAATGAAATTCTCGATATCGGTCTGGCCAAAGAAGTCGGGCTGTCAATCGCCGTCGCCGATTCTGCCCCGGAACTTATTGACATCGTCGATTTTGTCACCAAAGCCAAAGGCGGAGCGGGCGCGGTCAAGGAAGTCGTTATGGCGTATTTCACGAGTCGGGGGCTTGATCCCGCCTCGTTTTTACGATAGGTTGAAATCATGATTCTGGATACCGGCAAAGAAGTCATCCGCAAGGAAAACTCAGCGCTCGCCGCCATGGCCGAGCGGCTCGATGACAGTTTCACGAATGCGGTCGAGATGATTCTCGCCTGCAAGGGGCGCGTGATCATCACCGGTCTCGGCAAATCCGGTCTGATCGGCAAAAAAATCGCCGCCACGCTGTCATCGACCGGAACCGCCTCGTTTTTCCTGCACGCCGCCGAGGGTGTGCACGGCGACCTTGGGCTGGTGCGCTCCAACGATATTTTGATCGCCGTTTCCAAATCCGGCGCCACCGATGAATTGCATCAGATTCTGCCCGCCGTCAAACGCCTGGGCGTGAAAACCATCCTGCTCACCGGACAGGTCGATTCACCGCTGGCCGCCCGATGCGATATCGTGCTTGACTGCTCCGTCAGCGCCGAAGCCTGCCCCAACAATCTGGTGCCGACTTCGTCGTCGACCGCCGCGATGGTGATGGGCGATGCGCTCGCGGTGGCGTTACTCACCGAACGCAAATTCTCGCCGGAGGATTTCGCCTATTTGCATCCCGGAGGATCACTGGGACGGCGACTTTTAATGCACGTCGAGGAATTGATGCATGTCAATTCCGAAATCCCGCTGGTCAAACCCGATACCAATATGCGCGATACCATTCTCGAAATGACCGGCAAACGCCTGGGATGTACGATCGTGGTCGACAACGACAACCGTCTGATCGGAATCTTCACCGATGGTGACCTGCGTCGTCTGGCCCAACACGATGAACGCTTTTTCGAACGAACCGTCGGTGAGGCCATGGTCGCCGATCCCAAAACCATCAACCCCGGCGATATTCTCGACAAGGCGCTGGCGATCATGGAAAAGCATTCCATTACCGTCCTTCCGGTGGTCGATAATGATCATCGCCCGGTCGGTATCGTTCACCTGCACGATATTCTCAAGTCGAAATTGGTATAAATCCCCGTGAGCGTCTCGAAATCGACAAAACGAACTCTGGTCTATCGCTGTGCTTGCCTACTGCTCGGTTTTTTCAATGTCATCCCGCGATCGTCGGCGGTATTTCTTGGGGCATTGCTGGGGCAGGCCGCCCATGCCGTCCTGACCAAAGACCGCCTCAAGGCCCGTCGCAATCTCAAACTGGCTTTCGGAGACCGACTGACCGCCGGTCAACGGCGCACCATCGTTCGCAATCTCTTCGTCAATTTCGGACGAAACGCGGTCGATGTCCTTCGCACGCAAAAACACTATGATTCCGAAATCAAAGATCTAATCGACGTCGAGGGATTGGAACATATCGACCGGGTTTATCGACGAGGCAAGGGCGTGATCGGCATCACCGGGCATATCGGAAACTTTGAACTTCTCGCCGCCTGGTTCGTTAAATCAAAGTACAAAGTGGCGGTGATCGGACGGGAAATGTACGATCCCCGTCTTAACCGGCTACTGGTGGATTATCGGGAATCGTTGGGAATGGTCAATATCGACACCAAAGACTCGGTGCGCAAAATCGTGCGGGTGCTCAAGGACGGCTACATAATCGGCGTGCTGATCGATACCGACTCATTCCGCGTGCGCAGTGTCTTCGTGCCGGCGTTCGGACGGCTTTCGCACACGCCGGTCGGGCAGTCTATACTGGGGCTGAAAACCGGGGCGGGCTTTGTCCCGGTGGCCTGTGTTCGTAACGGCTCGCGCTACAAGATCGTCATCAAGCCCGAAGTCACTATCGAACGCACCGGCGATATCGAACGTGACGCCCGCCTGATGACCGCAACCTGCACCCGGGCGCTCGAGGAAATCATAACCGAATACAAAGACCAGTGGATTTGGATTCACAATCGCTGGCATAATCGACCGGAAGTGTCGATAACATAACAGGGGAAACAACCATGAATCGAATCGTTATCGTCATCCTTCTGCTCGCGCTCGTGATCGGGTGTAGCGAGAAAAAAGAAATCAAGGCCCCGGGCGTTACCTCTGCCGATGAAACCGCAACGGCCGAAATTCGCCCCGATCAGGAACTCCGCGACGCCCGAATCTCGCTCTATAACGGCCCGGTTAAAACCACCGACGTCAAGGCCGATTTCATGGAAAAATACGAAAAGCTCGATTCCACCCTGGCGTGGAATCTCGACGTGTATTTCTACGACTCACTCGGCAAACAAATGTCCCATCTGATTGCCGACAGCGGACTGGTCCGCGAACAACTGCAAATGATAGAGGTTTTCGGCAACGTGCACGTCGACTCGCACGAAGGCACCAGCCTGATCACCCGGCATTTACTATGGAATTCCCCCAAAAACCGCGTCGAAACCGACAGCTTCGTGACCTTCGTGCAACCGGGAGGCGACACCATGCGCGGCTACGGTTTCGAGGCCGATAGAAATCTCAATCACTGGAAAATCAAACACCAATCCTCCGGTGTCATGCAAAACACCGACGGCATTATTGAGTAACTGAAAATATTCGGCATATCAATTCTTTTATTGCCAATCGAAAACGTTTTCGTTTCGTTATGTTTCTATGCCTGACCGAAATGATAAACTCAATATCCTCTTTCTCTGTACCGGGAATTCCTGTCGGTCGCAGATGGCCGAGGGGTGGGCCAGGCATTTGAAAGCCGACCGCGTGCAACCGTACTCCGCCGGTATCGAGACCCACGGCCTCAATCCCTTCGCGGTCAAA
>CAZVNK010000017.1:0-2144 GCA_964628115.1 uncultured Ignavibacteriaceae bacterium
ATAAGCTATTAACGTCCCTTCCTTGCTGAAAAAGCCATGCTTATACTCAAGTTGCTCTGTATGCTTAGAAACAAAAAAGATCCATAGGCACCCGGCAAACAGGAAAATATAACATTTATGATTTTCAACGTAAGTTGAAAGAGGTGATGTAATAATTTCGTCTCGAGCTTCATTACCACCCAATTTGAACAGTATTAACAAACAACCATACTCATAATACTCGCCCGGTTTTTCTGAAACCAACATGTGCCTCAATTTCTGTTCGTGAGAAACACCCAAACTTACTTGTGAAAATTCTTCACTATTTGCGACTCCCGCTCTCCACAGTATTGAGAGTTGAAATAATTTAAATTTCTTATAATCAAGATTATTTAAAATGATATTTCCCTGGGTGTCACTGGTACCATTACCTTCATTACCATATAACACTTCCTTAGCATATTTTTCATACCGACTTAACTGATTTTCACAATCCGAACATAGTAGTCTTTCTCTAATACCCTTTTGCTCATAAGTTACCTTTCCATTAGATGCCTCCGGGATTCTATTAAACCGGTGATGAATATCATAAAGCGGTTTATATAGGAACTCCGGGATGATATGAGATTTACATAAATCCCTTTCTCTTTGGCACAAACGGCATTTCATCCAATCAATACCCTTCCCTCCCTCACCTCAGCAGGCGGAGGAGGGGTTCGAAGCTGATCGGGAACAGCAGTAAAACGATTACCCACGTCCAGATTTTCTTTCGCATTATCTTTCTCTCCATCGCGTTTTTCATATGCGCGGCGATCGCATTGATTCATATTTCATGCAACGAGAGATTGCCGCGTCGTTCTCGATAAATCTCGAACTCCTCGCAATGACTTTCCCCTCGCGATGACGTTCTCCTCGCGATGACGTTCTCCTCGCAATGACTTTCCTCTCGCGATGACGTTCTCCTCGCAATGACGTTCCCCTCGCAATGACGTTCCCCTCGCAATGACGTTCTCCTCGCAATGACTTTCTCTTCGCAATGACGTTTTCAACACAACCCATCACATGCGTCGTAACAAACCGACCACCTTGCCCGCGATATAAAATTCCGGCGAGTTTTTATCGACCCGGATCGGCTCGAACTGATCGTTTTCCGGTTGCAGGATGATATGGTCGCCCTCGGGCTGATACCGTTTGACCGTGGCTTCCTCGCCGATCACCGCGACGATGATATCGCCCGGCACGGCGCTTTCCTGCTTGCGCACCAGCACCAGATCGCCATCGAAAATCCCCGCGTCGCGCATCGAATTGCCCTGCACACGAAGCGTGAAGGTCTCCCCGGTCGGCAGGAAGGTGGTATCGACGGCGATCTCGCCCTCGATGTTTTCAATCGCGGTCAACGGATTACCGGCGGGCACCGAACCGACCAGCGGGATTTTGCCGACCGCTCCGGCCAGGTCGCGCACCAGCTCGATCCCGCGCGAGATCAACTCCTGCCGTCGGATATATCCTTTTTTCATCAGCGCCTCAAGATGCGCTCGGACTCCGTTGGTGGAACTGATTCCGAATTTTAGTCCGATCTCGCGAATCGTGGGCGATTTGCCGCGCTCGGTAATCATCTGCTCGATATACGCCAGAATATCCTTCTGACGTCCGGTCAAACGCGGTCTGACCATATTACCTCCTTGTAAGACAGGCTATTACCTTTCTGACAAAATCTACTGCACGGATGTTCAGTTGTCAAGAATAAATATCGGCGAAACCACCCGGAAATTTAATATGTGATACATTCCCATTGAACGCCGGGCAAAAAAATCAGTTGAAAATCGTCCAGAATTGTGTATCTATATAGATTATAAATTTTTTGAGGAATCGCTCGTATGAAAATATTGGTCATCGGATCGGGGGGACGTGAACATGCCATCGTCTGGCAGTTGAAACAGTCCCGCCTGGTCAAAAAAATATTCGTCGCTCCAGGCAACCCGGGGATCGGTCTGATCGCCGGTTGTGTCAATATCAAGGCGGAAAATATCAAGGGGTTGGCGGATTTCGCGCAAAAGAATCATATCGACCTGACCGTGGTCGGCCCGGAAATTCCCCTCACGCTGGGCATTGTCGATGAATTCATGCGCCGGAAACTGCGGATATTCGGCCCGAACAAACAGGCG
>CAZVNK010000017.1:2154-4479 GCA_964628115.1 uncultured Ignavibacteriaceae bacterium
GGGTTCGAAGGCGTTCGCGAAAGAATTCATGCGCAAGTATCATATCCCCACCGCGCCGTTTCAGATATTCACCGAGCCGCACGAGGCGATCTCGTTCGTAAAATCGGCGGGGATGCCAATCGTGATCAAGGCCAGCGGTCTGGCCGCCGGCAAGGGTGCCATTGTCGCCAAAAGCCATGAAGAGGCGGTGGAAGTCATCGAGAACATGATGGTGCAGAAGGTGTTCGGCGATGCCGGCGCCAAAATCGTTATCGAGACGTTTCTTGAGGGGCAGGAAGTTTCGATGATGTGTTTCACGGACGGAAAATCGGTCAAGATGATGTTGCCGTCGCAGGATCACAAGCAAATCGGCGAGGGTGACACCGGCCCCAACACCGGTGGAATGGGTGCGTATTGCCCGGTGAACTTTGTCGACGAGACGACACAGCTTTTTGTCAAGGAACAGATTATCGAACCGACCATCACCGGTTTGCAGAAGGAAAACCGCATTTACAAGGGCGTGTTGTATGCCGGTTTGATGTTGACCGAATCGGGTCCGAAGGTGATGGAATTCAACTGCCGTTTCGGTGATCCCGAAACGCAGGCGGTTCTGCCGCTGTTAAAAACGGATTTGGCTGATCTGTTTATCTCGATTGTCGACGGCAATCTCGAGGTGATGGACGACCTGGAATGGGAGCCGGGGGCGGCGGCCTGTGTTATACTGGCGTCGCGCGGTTATCCGCAAAAAACCGAAACCGGCAAGCGGATTTTCGGGTTACGTAATTACAGTGACAAGAAATGTTTTCTCTATCACGCCGGAACGAGACGCGAGGGCAAAAGCTGGCTGACCGCCGGGGGCCGCGTGATCGGGGTTACGGGAATCGACAAGGATTTGCGATCGGCGCTCAACCGGGCCTATGAAGTGGTGGAGAATATCAAGTTCGATGGGATGACGTATCGCAGTGATATCGGTTTCAAAGACAATATGCAGTGGAAAAAGAGCAGGGTGTAAGTTATGGCTCAAGTATTGATTTTAATCGGATCGAAAAGCGATATGGCGTATGCCGAGGCCTGCCAGGGCGTGCTTGACGAATTCGGCATTGCACATCAGCTGGAGGTGTCATCGGCGCATCGCGAACCGGACAAAACCGATCACCTGGCCAAATCGGCGGCGGAATCGGGATTCGAAGTGATAATCTGCATGGCCGGGATGGCGGCGGCGCTTCCGGGAGTGGTGGCGGCCCGCACCCACCTTCCGGTTATCGGCGTTCCCCTGCCGGCATCGCTGGATGGGATCGATTCCCTGCTTGCGATCGCCCAGATGCCGTCGGGAGTTCCGGTAGCGACGATGGGAATCGGCAAGGCGGGAGCCAAAAACGCGGCCGCTCTGGCTGTCAGAATACTCGCCGTCAAATATCCCGATCTCGTAAAAAAATTGACAAAATAGCGTTTTTCGGCGTCTTGAGAGAAAGATTGGTGTAGAATAAAGGAAGATGAAAGGAGAGACGAATATGGTTGACAAGCGAGATCGCACACATGTTACGTACCCGCTGACCATCATGCTTATTGTGGGGTGTTTCCTGCTTGCCGTCCCCGGCGCTTTCGCGGACACCGAAAAGGCCAAGGAACACTTCAACAACGGCGTGACCGCCCAGAAAGAGGGCAATGACTCCCTGGCTGTGGAAGAATACAAACAGGCGCTGAAAGAAGACGGCGCTTATGTCGACGCCCACATCAATCTGGGATCAATCATGTTTGCGCAGGACAAATTGAACGACGCCATCGATCATTTCAAAAAGGCGACCGAAGTCGACGCCGCCAATGCGGATGCCTGGGCCAACCTCGGGCGGGTTTATTACAAGAACAAGAATTATCTTGAAGGCGAACAGGCCCTGAAAAAGGCGCTGGAAATCGATAAGGAAAACCTTGAGCTGTACAAGGATCTCGGCAGAATTTATCATGTCCAGAAAAACTGGCCGGAACTGGTAAACGTCATGACGACCTATACCACCGGCGTTCCCGATGATTATCTTGGATTTTACCTGCTCGGCAAAGGGTATCAGAAACTGAAAAAGAATCCGGAAGCCATCACCGCATTGAAAAAGGTGACGCAGTTGAAGCCCGATTATTTCAATGCCTTTAACAGTCTTGGACAGATTTATCAAAATCAGGAGCAGTATGGGCAGGCGTTCAAGATGTACAACTCAGCGGTTAAATTGAAACCGGACAATTACCTGGCGGCGTATAATCTGGCGATTGCCTATGAATACGAGAATCAGGACAATATCGACCAGGTGATATCATACTGGAACAAGTTTTTGAAAATCGCCAAGACCAATCCCCGCG
>CAZVNK010000017.1:4506-16073 GCA_964628115.1 uncultured Ignavibacteriaceae bacterium
AGAGACTGATAGAAAGCACCGAGGAACATCTTGCTCAATTGCAGGAGTTGAAGACTTATCAGGAAGAGGAAGGAACCGAATAGCGGCGGAGGAAAAACACGTGTCAAAAACCGGCCCGTTGCGGCCGGTTTTTTTACATCAATTAGCCAATTCGTGAAAAATCGTATTTGTTCTTGACAATAATAGGCATGCTTATATAATTATAAGTGACAAGAGAGTTTCTCTTTGGTTTCATGGGCATGTCTCCTATCCCCTCTTGCTCAACCAGGGAAAACTCTCTTTTTATATGTTCGGATCAAGGCACTATATCAGGAAGTAATAAATATCCCCTGTCGGCAGTTTGGGGGGAAACCGCCTTCAGGGGATTTTACTGTGAGGGTATTACTTTCGCGGTGAAAGGAATACCAGAATTTTAATGCGAGAAATCGACCTTCTCGAAATCCTCCCAATCCACAACGACTTCATCATCATCGTTATCGTAAATGAAGATGCCCTTGTTGTCGCCGTCGATATCATTGGAATCGCGGAGTTTGAACGAGCGGCCGTCCTTAAGCGTCACACGACTACTGCTGTAGGATGTTTTTTCGATAGAGGCAATCATGCCGAATTCGATATCGAATTCAACGCCGTGATTGTTTCCATCGAGTAATTCCCAGGTATATTCCTCGTCGTCATCCCATCTGATTTTGCCGGTGTATTTTTCGCCGTCCTCGGTGTACACGGTCCCTTCCAGTTTGCGTCCGCCGTCGAAATCATCATATTCCTGCGGTCGCGGGGCGGCGGAGAATACGACATAATCGAAATCGTCCCATTCGACCACGACGCGTCCCAGTTTAAAATCCGAAATGACCACACCGCGATTACTGCTGTTGACGTCGTTGGAATCATCGAGCCGCATCACCTTGCCGCTTTTCAGGGTTACCGTGGCCGAACTCGAAGAGCGGCGCTCGATCTTTTCGATATCACCGAATTCAATCTCGCGTTTGCGTCTTTTTTCCCGTCCGTCAAGCACGTCGGTGCTGTAAATTTCATCCATATCCCAGCAGATAAAACCGCTGAATTCATCGCCGCGACGCGTCATCACCGTTCCGTACAGCCGGTCGCCGAACGGGCACTCCGCGCGGCCGCTGGATGCGAAATCGATGCGTTCAATATCATCCCAGTACAATTCCAGCGTTCCTTCATCCTCGTCGTCGACAATGATTTCGCGGATATCGTCACCGATATCGGTCGATCCCTGTTCGAGATAGACCTCTTCCCCCGATTTCAAAACAAAAACGGCCCCATCATCGCTATCCGGGATAATCGATTTCAAATGCCCGACGCGCATGCCGGACTGCGCCGATGAAGACACCCAATTCCAGCCATTATTATCCTCGCTATACACGGTGATACCGAACACTTCGACTTTTTTATTCCGGTCTCTGCGATCTCGGTATTTTGAGGTGTGGCGTTTTTTGTGACGATCGAGATCCTTATTGCCGTCGATGATATCATCCCATGAACCTTCATTGCGATCCCATCTGATAAATCCCTCGAACTCCTCATTGTCCACGGTGTAGATCTTTCCGTAGATCATTCCCGGATCTGCCAGTGCGGGAATCGCGAACACCACCAGTAGAACCAGGCATCCAGAAATCACGTATGGCGTTTTCATAAAGGTTTCTCCTGTGTTTAGTATCAATCCTTTACTTAACACTGACGTAATCCAAACACGAAAGTTGCGGGAATTTTATGGCTGATAAGAACTTGTCCGCAATCGGACAAATTTGAATTCGGTGCGTTATTTCAGAATAACCATTTTTTTGACGGCTTTGAAACCGTCGCCGGACAGGCGGTAAAAATAAATGCCACTAGGCGCGGGACGCCCCCCCTCGAACGTCCCGCCCCAGGCAAACTCATGGACTCCCCGTCCCAAAGGTTCATCGACCAACACCGCAACGGTTTGACCGAGAACATTGAAGATTTCCAGCCGCGCCGTCATGGTTTGTGGGACATATAACGTGATGGTCGTGGCGCTGTTAAAGGGATTGGGATAATTTTGTTTCAGCGTCGGTTGCAGAGGAACAACTGGATCGTTATCGTCAACGGCACCGGTCGGCGTGCCCACGATCAGGCTTCCGGCTCTGATTGCCGGAACCTGCTTGAACATCAGGGTATCAAGGATATAACAGTCGGAACTGTCTCCGAAAAGTGTGTCGATTTTGCAAAAGGCGGCGGTTTCGCCGGCGGTCAGAAAAATGTTGCCGAGATAATAATTGCCGGGCATGACGGCGCTGTCGGACAGCTGGGAATCGGGGATGCGAAAACCGATTTCCCCCACCCCGTCGCCAAAGAATTCCACGCGTGACGGCAGTGCCAGGGTGTTGACCACAACCGAATCGATACGGGCGGTGGGATCGCATCCAATCGGGATATACACACCCCGGGCGGGTCGTGACAGCGAAAGGAATACGGGGATCAGACCCATATTGCCGGGCATGGTGTTGTTGTTCATGAATCTGACCGTGTCGCCCGACGAGAGAAACAGTTCCACCGGGATAGTCAGATTTCGGTTGAACGAGGCGCTGTCGGTGACGATTATTTCAGCAAGATAATAACCGGACATCAAGCCTTCGGTGGTCGCAGTAAGCTCGATCAGGTCGTTATCGGTTCCGGCAGACGGTGTAACCGTCAGCCATGATGCCGACGATTCGGCCTGCCAGTTCAGCGCACCCGATCCGGCGTTGGTGATCGTGACAAATTCCTGCAGAGTCTCCCCGGCCACTCCAGAGAGTGGGACGGTTTCAGGTGTGGCGGCAAGGTAGGACATATCGCCTTCCAACTCCAGCGCCACCCATACCGTTTCCGGGGAATTGGCGGCGTCGGCGGACGTGAATACCACCGGTTCGAGATAGTCGCCCGGCATGAGACCGGATACCGAGACCCGTATTGCGATATCATCGGGATCACTTCCATTGGAATGATCCGCCGTGAACCACGCCGATTGTTCGGTCAATTCCCAATTGAACGAACCGATTCCGGCGTTGGTGACGGCAAAATGCAAATCATCCGGATCACCCAATTCGGCAAGCGCTCGAAAATGCAGGGTGTCCGGTGTAATTTTTATCAGTGGCGCGGTCACGGTGAGTTGCACCGGGATGATCGCGCTGGAATCCTCGTGGCTGAGATCGATCAGACGAATCTGTCCGAAATGCGTGCCATAGTCGGGCGGATTCGTAACACCGACGGTTATCGATGCGGGCGTTTGTCCCGAATCAGGACTGACGGTCAGCCAGCCCACACTCGGCACGACGCGCCAGTTCAGTTCGCCGTAACCGGCATTGTTGATCGCGGCGACCTGCGCATTGGGAAGATCGCCTCCGGCTTCCATTTCAAATTCAAGTTGATCCGGATTTGCGATCAGGGCGGGATCGTTGTATCGAATCACGGAAGCATAAATATCGAAATTGCCGTTGCGATAATCGGCCCAGGTTACATAGAATTTGTATCCGTCGGTGGCGATATCGGGCTGAAGTTGTTTGCCTTCGGTTTGTTCGTGGACGATAAAAATGTCGCCGTCGCGTTCGCCGGTATGGTCGATGATCTGAGCGCGGACATCCCATTGCCCGGATGTCGAATCGGCCCAGGCCACTCCGAGATTACCCATGCGGTCCGAGCAGATGGCGGGTTCGCGCTGAGGACGACCACCGTCGTCGATATACATCTGAATGGCGTCTTCAAGCGGATATCCGGCCGACGAATAGCGACGGACATAAATATCGGGATTGCCCGGATACGATCCGTTGCGCCAGTCCACCCAGGCGATGAAGAATCTTCCATTGCCGTCGGCGGCGACGACCGGAAAGGCCTGACGCGCTGAACCGTCGTCGTCATCGACGCGGATATTACTACCCGTCGCGACGGCATCGGGATCGAATCGCTGGGCGTAGATGTCGTCGTTGCCATTGCGGTTATCGTACCATACGACCACGAAACCGCCGTCGGACAGCGCCGCCACGCGGGGCGAATGCTGTTGGGCGTTTCCGAGATCACCGTTGATTTTGAAATTGCCGGCGATATATTCGCCGGAGGCGCCAAGACGTTGGCCGTAAATATCCCAGTTAAGATTGCGATAGTCTGACCACACCACGACCACGTCGCCGTTTTCCAGCACCGCCAAATCGGGCGAGGCCAGTGTCGAATCGGGCGCAAAAGCGGTAATATTGAGATTATCAACCGTGGCGGTGGTATCGACCCGGGCGTAATAAACGTCGGGCGAAAACGGATACGAACCGTTGCGATAATCGCGCCAGACGCCGGCGAACTGATTGATATTGTTGCCGGATATGGCGGGTTCCAACTGCGGGGCGGTCCCGTCATCGCGGTTCAAGCGACGGTTGTAACTCAGGAGATTTCCCGAACTGTCAAAGAACTGCATGTAGATGTCTTTTTGGCCGTTTCTTTGATCAGTCCAGACCACCACCGAGTTGCCGCTTTTATCGACGGCGATACGGGGATCGGTTTGATCTGCGGAGGAATAATCATCGTTTGCGAGAATATCGAAAGTATCCTCGCCGGAAGCCATACCCACGCACACCAGCCACAGGCCAATCAGCGCCCACCATCCTATGGATCGCACCGTTTTCATTACCATTGCCAATAGCAACGGCAATGCCGACAATTCACGCGCGCGAGAAAAAGTCGCGAGACCACTTCAAGCCGTTGCCGGGCATAATACTACAACGCCGGCCAAGTGATACGGTAACGGATATTGGGGAAATATGAGACAAAGCAGGGAAAACCATTCCAATTGCATGGAATGGTTTTCCCGATTTTTCATTCACAAGAAATAAGCAGTTATTGCTTAGCGTTTTTTCTTTTTATGGCGATCCGCTCTTCTGCGTTTTTTCCGTTTGTGAGTTTTAATCTTCTGTCGCTTGCGCTTCTTTCCGCTGGGCATTCATCCTCCATCTCAAATTAACAGCAGAGTTAGATCGGCAGTTTGGTAATCATATTTTTAAACTCATTTGAGGGTTTAAAAACGGGAACCTTACGGCCGGGAACAGGGACCACGTCGCCGGTGCGAGGATTTCGGGCCTTACGTTCTTTTCTGACTTTGACTTTGAACGTACCAAATCCCCGAATCTCAATATTGTTACCAGCTTCCATTGACTTTTTTACCGTGTCCAAAAAGGCGTCCACGACAACGGCAACGTCAGTTCTGGTCAGACCAGTCCTTTCAGCCACCTTTTCGACCAGATCGGCCTTTGTCATCTCATCCTCCCTCGGTAAGTTGCTGGATTATTATTTCTTTTCATTTTCACTTTCATATATCACACCTCTTCAGTCGGAAGAGATTTCGCTAAGTTTATGAGAAAGCGATACATAAACTAAGGAATTCCAACCGATAACGCAAGAGTTTTCTTAATCAATACAAGTACAAAACGCGCGGTCCGGGTGACGTTAATCCTGACGCGGCCTGCTCAGCCCCACTAAAAAGGCTTGAAAACATGTCAAAAATCCCTTTTTTCGGTTCCGGGACTTTCACCGTATGCGGATCGCCCTCAATTCCGGCCAATTCGGCGGCATAGCGAACGGCATCCTCGAAACCGCCCAGCGTGTCCACCAAACCCACGTCTATGGCCTGTCTGCCGCTGAAAACCGATCCATCGGCCAGCGGATAGACCTCTTCCTTACTCATACCTCTCCCATCGGCCACTGCTTCGACGAATTGTTCATAGGTGTCCATGACCATTGCGGTCAACATCCGCCGTTCGTTTTCCGTCATGGGGCGGTCCATACTGCCGACGTCTTTCAACTCGCCTGATTTGACCACTTCATAACTGATACCTATTTTCGTTAACAGCTTTTCGGCGGTCATCACCTGCATGATGACACCGATCGAACCGGTGATCGTACCGGGATTGGCGATGATCTTATCCGCCGCGCAGGCAATATAATAGCCACCCGACGCCGCCACTGACGACATCGACGCGACCACGATTTTGCCTTCAACCTCGCGGACTCGGAGGATTTCGTCGTACATCTCCTGCGACGGGGCCCCCGCACCGCCGGGAGAATTGATATGCAATACGATTGCGCTGACATTATCGGCATCACCCCATTTTTTCAGCTGGCTGACAACGTCCTCGGCATCCTCGATCACGCCGAAAACCTCGACCACCGCGATTCGGTCGCCGAATCCGCCCAGGCCGACTTCGCCGCCCTCCATCATGACGCCGACAAACGCCAGTCCGAAAAACGCGACAACCAGAATAAAAGATAATGCGATAATAACGCCAATGACGATATCACGCTTTCGAGCCATATTGTCTCCCTAATCGCTATAAATAGTCAGCTTGTCTCCAATGCTTATCCGTCCGGGATCGGAGAGGTCGTTCCAGGCCAGGAGTTTGGCCACGGAGGTGTTGAAGGCGTTGGCGATGTCCCAGAGGGTATCGCCGCGCCGGACGGTGTATATGGTAGTTCCGCCGCCACTACGTCGCGAGGAACTCGGTTCGGGAATATTCAACTTTTGTTTGGGATAAATGCGGCTGTTGCGCCCCAGCCCGTTGGCATTGCGAAGCGCGCTCACGGTAGTGCCGAACTTGACGGCGATATCCCAGAGATTGTCGCCCTGCCTGACGGTATATTGGCCGCCTGACGCGGCGGTCGACGGCGACGGGGTCGATTTTTTGGTTGAAGCCACGGTTTTGGTCGAAGATGATCCCGACTCCCAGAGTTTGAGACGCTGACCGACGTAGATTCTCGCCCGGCGGTCAAGATTGTTTAGGCGTCTGATTTTTTCGGGAGTGGTTTTGAAAGCGCGCGCGATATCCCAGACGGTGTCGCCGGACCGGACGATGTACACGTTGCCTTCGGCTTCATACGAAGAGTTTTTGGACTGGGAATAACTGCGGTCGTTGGGGACCGGGATGACCAGCGTCTTGCCGGCATAAATCTTCGAGCGCCGCGACAGATTGTTGGTTTCGAAAATAGCGTATTGTGAGACGCCATATTTTCTGGCGATAGTCGAGACGGTCTCCCCGCGCTTGATCACATGGCGCACGAAGCTGGTCTCTTTCGAGGACGGCATATCGTTATACGCCGCCATAAACCGGTGTTTGGTCCCCTTGGGCAATCGAAGCGTATATTTCTTGATATTGGGCGGGGTGAAATTGCGAAGCAGTTCCGGATTGTGTTCCTTGATATCCTTAACCGTCATCCCCAGCGCCTTGGCGATCACATTCAGATCAAGACATTTATCGATCGTGACTTCATCGTATTCCCATTCATCCTGATACTGGATATTTTCAAAGCCGAATTTTTCCGGATTCTTTGAGATGATAGTCGCGGCCATGAAAAACGGGACATAGTCCATAGTCTGCTTGCGCAGTTTCATTTTCCAGAAGTCGGTGGTTTTTTGTTTTCTAATGGTTCCGCGCACGCGTCCGGGGCCGCCGTTGTAGGCGGCCAATGCCAACTCCCAACTACCGAACTGCTCGTACAGGTCTTTCAGAAAACTGGCGGCGGCATGAGTGGCTTTGATCGGGTCCTTGCGTTCGTCGTACCACCAGCTACGGTCGAGATCGTACAGTCTCCCCGTGGAAGCGATAAACTGCCAGAGACCCATCGCCCGCGCCCATGAATACGCATGCGGACTGTAGCCGGATTCGACTGACGCCAGATAGACCAGATCGGTCGGCAAACCGTATTCCTCGAATATGCGGCGGAACATCGGGAGATATTTGGTTGACCGAGACAGATGCTTGGCGAACACGTCGCGCGCCGCGGTCTGATAGTACAAAATACATTTCTTGACGCGCTCGTTCATGATGATCGGCACGTTGTAGGAAATTTTATCCTGCGCGTAATCTTCCAGTTTCTTGAATTCAGCGGAGTCGACCTTAATGCTGTTGATTTCGGAAAACCGCGACATCAATGCATCAATGGACACGTCGCCGGGCAAATGCCCCAGCGACAGGAGGGTGTATCGATAACTGACCGTAATCTCGGCCAGCAGGCGATTGTACTGCGCGGCCTCGGCGGTCAGCGAATCTCCCTCGACTTCCAGATCGAGATCGCCCAGAATGGACAGGCTTTTCTCGAAATAATACTGCGCCTCCTCCCAGGCCGATTCCTGATTGGCGAGGACGCCCATGGAATAAAATTCGTACGCGGAATTGAGTTGACGCCAGATGTAATCGTCGATAGCGACGGAAACGTCGTTGATATTTCCCGACGTATCCGCCGGGCCGTCGAACGCCTGGCTGAGTTTTTCCAATTCGATGTCGCCGTCAAGGCTGGCGTATTCTTCGTTGTCGATGTCCGGTTCGATTGCGTACGGCTCGTCGGACGTGCTTTTCGAAGATTCATCATTCGGGGTGACATACTTGGGGCTGGCGCAGGACAAGACCAGCATTGCCAGACACATTGCACAAACTGCCGGGAGCCGCAGAATACTCATGAGTGGTTACTTCCTCTACTTAGTTGTTACCATCCTTGTATTTATCGGAAAGCCGCGAAATCTCTTTACGGTCGATCTCGCTAACTTGTTGCCATATATACAAAAGCCTCCAAAGGGGTGTCAACCTTTAAATGATTATACTCGCATAAAGCTTCTCAAGACGCCTCAATATTGTATCGGGATCGTCAAAATACGCAATATACGACATTCCCTTAAACCAGGTAATCTGGCGTTTGGCGAATCGCCGGGTGTTCTGTTTGATAAGATTCACGGCGGTTTCACGCGTGATTTCGCCGTCAAGATGCGAAAATATTTCTTGATATCCTATCACATTTACGTTCTCGACCGCCTTTTTCTGGCCCTGGGCGGCCAGTTGCCGGGCTTCGTTTTCCAATCCCATTTCAATCATCCGGTCGACTCTGGTATTTATTCGCTCATAAAGCACTTCACGCGACGGCATATAGCACAATACGCTAAAATCATACGGCCGTGTTTCCGAGACCGGTTCGGCCAGGATTTCCGATTTAGGCTTTCCAGTCACGCGGTATATTTCCAAGGCGCGGATAATTCGCTTGATATTGTTGGGATGCGTTTTACGCGCCTCGAGCGGATCGATTGTCTCCAGTTGTTCATAGAGAAATTTCGGGCCTTTGGTGACGGCCAGCTCCTCCAATTCGTTGCGGATACTCAAATCGTCATCCGGTAATTCCACGATTCCCTCAATCAGCGATTTCAAATACAGCCCGGTGCCCCCGCAAATCAACGGTCGTTTTCCTCGCGCGAGAATTTCAGAGATCAACGCCCGCGCGTCGGTCACAAAATCATACGCGGTGTAGCGCTCCCCCGGCTCAACACAATCGACCAGATGCATGGGGTATTTTTCGCGCTCTTCCGGGGTCGGTTTGTCGGTTCCGATTGCCATCCGTTTGTATATTTGACGGGAATCGGCTGAGATAAGTTCAATATCCGGCAGAGAATCCATCAATCGATAGGCCAACGCGGTCTTCCCCGCCCCGGTCGGCCCGGTCAGCACCGGCAAACGCGGTTTATTTTCGGCCGAATTTGACATCGAGTTCATACCGGGTGATTTTCAATATAATCGGCCGCCCGTGCGGACAGGTGTGACGGTTTTTGGTTCGCGACAGCTGTGTAACCAACGCGCGGGCCTCGTCCTCGGAGATTTTGTCGCCGGACATAATCGACGCCCGGCAAGCCATCGACTGCGCGATGGATTTCTTGATATCGAAACCGGCGCGTTGATGCTCGCCGACATCGGTGATGATCTCGGTGAATAATTTTTCAGGAGACTGCCGGGAAAGCGCCGACGGCACCGCCGACATCATCACGGTGCTGGGACCGAACGGTTCGACGATAAACCCGGAGGCCGTGAGAACGTCCGAAGCCCGCTCGTACAGGGCGTATTGATCGGCGGGCAGGTCGATAGTGACCGGGAACAACAGGCTTTGCGAGGCCGCTCCCCCGTGTTCCACCACGCGCAGAGTTTCTTCGTAGAGAATGCGTTCATGGGCGGCGTGCTGATCGACCACGAACAGATTGTCGCCGGATGAGAACAGTAAATACAATCCGCCGAATTGCCCCATATAGCGGGCGTATTCCGGATCGAACAATCGGTCGTTGGCTGTCGTTGTTTGTGTGTGTTCCGATGCCGGTAACGACTCCGTTTGAGACGATTCGGATGTTGGCGAAAACGATTCCGTTTTTGTTCCGTCGCGGTACAATTCTCGCAGAAGATTCGGATCGTCATTGGCGGGGCGTATCGGCCCGGCGGCTTTCAAATGCCGGACAGCCTCGGACGCGGTATAGCCGCCCGATGCCATAGCCCCATTGCCGACAACACGCGGGGTCGGCAGTTCGCCGGTTTCGCGCAGAGAACGTTTGACCGCCTGATGAATACTGTCATGCACCCGACGTTCGTCGGACAGACGCACTTCGGCCTTGGTGGGGTGCACGTTGACGTCGACCTGTGCGGGATCGACGGTGATAAACACCGAGCCGACCGGATAATGACCGCGTTCCAGCAGTTCGGCGTATCCCGATGTCACGCCATGCACGATAACCTGAGAGCGGATATAGCGGTTGTTGATAAACAGGTACAATCCGGTTTGATTGCGTCGGCAAAACATCGGATAGCTGAGATAGGCGTTGATCCGCATCCCCTCGCCTTCGGACTGCACCGCAAACAAGTGATCGGCGGTGTTTCCCAGCAGAAGCCGGGCGGTTCTCGTTTTGAGATCGGTTTCCCGGTCGGTCAGCGCAAACAGCTTGCGGCCATTGATCGTGTAGGAAAAGCCCGCCTGCGGGGCGCTCAGCGCCAGGGCGGTGGCGTTGCGGGTCAAATGCTGGGACTCGGTGGCTTCCGACTTGAGGAATTTCTTCCGGGCCGGCGTATTGAAAAAGAGGTCGGCCACTTCCACGGTCGTCCCGACCGGGGCCGCCACCGGTTTGACACTTTGCACGACGCCGGCTTCGACGATTATTTCGCGACCGGAATCGGCGTCGGCAGTCTTTGACACCATCCGGGTGCGCGACACCGAGGCTACCGACGGAAGCGCCTCTCCTCTGAATCCGAAACTGGCGATATGTTCGAGATCATCGAAATTGTTGATCTTGCTGGTGGCATGCCGTCCGAAGGCGATTTCGATCTGATCGGGATCGATGCCGCAACCGTTGTCGGCAACAATGATGCGTTTCGTGCCGGATTTTTCGACCGTGATATCGATTCTGGTCGAACCGGCATCCAGTGCGTTCTCGACCAATTCTTTCAGCACGGCGGCGGGACGTTCGATAACTTCACCGGCGGCGATTTTATTGATCAGTCGCTCGGGAAGCGGTCGAATCCAGCGTTTAACCTCTATGTCGTTTTTACTTTTCATCGAGCTTGTCTTTCAGTTCACCTAACATACGCAGAGCATCCATCGGGGTGACGGCATTAATATCGAGAGCGCGGATTTCCTCTTCGATCTCCGACGGTTTGGGATCGAACAGGGAGCGCTGATTGATATTGCGATGAATTCCGCGCGCCAACTCCGATTGCGAGAATTTCCCCGATTCCAGAAGACGCAGAAGTTCACGGGAACGGGTGATGGTGCGACGCGGA
>CAZVNK010000018.1:0-10060 GCA_964628115.1 uncultured Ignavibacteriaceae bacterium
TGGTAACCCGCTATTTCGGCGGTACGCTTCTGGGCACCGGCGGTTTGAGCCGGGTCACGCTTTTTCGTAAAGACTTCATTTACGCGTCATAATCCCGGAGATCACTTTCGGCGAGCGCCAGCCAGGCCGTGGTTTGTTGCGCGGTCGAGCCGGTTCCGTCCGAGACAAATCCCGCCGCTGACCGGCAAACCAGCGACACCGCCAGAAACGTCGTCGCCGTCTGTAAGGTTTGATCGTTGCTGAGTCGTAACGCGGAGTCGATCTGACTGTCGATGATGGCGTCCGCTTCGGCCACGGCCGAGGAAATGATTTCGTCCTCCTCGCCCGTCAATGCCGACTGAAAGTCCGCCAGCACCGACTGCTCGGATTGAATCGCGCTCCCGGACAGACGCCGCACCCGACCGGCGTTATAGTCAACCTGATAGTCGGTCCCCTCGACGTACGGGACATGGTAGAAATACCAGACCGCCACCGTGCCGCCCTGCGGGATGGCGCCGTCGGACAGGCGTGTCAGGGTCCCCCGCCCGGCATCGATGCAATAATCGACGTTTTCGTCGTACACCGTGCCGAGCGAGGAATCCGACGCCACCGCCACCGAAGACCGCACCAAACGTGAATGGGACAATGACATTTCCGCGTCATCGAAGCCGATCTCTTCATGAGTGGGAACCGCGCTTCGAACGGCCTTGAGTACCAGGCTGTCAGATCGAATCCCCCGTCCCGGAAGTGTCTTCCAGTCCAGACCGGACAGTGCCACCGGGTAATCCTCGTACGCACCGGCGACGGCATTATCGATGCGAACGTGCCGCTTGATGAGATTGGTATTGGTATATGACATCTTAATGCTCCATCAGTACCAGCGCTTCGGCATTGGGCACGGACGTGATCTGCGTGCCGACCGGCGCCGTCGTGAACGATGATGACACGGCGATACGGATCCAGTACAACCGCCGGTTGTTTACCCGGCACGGTTGCCAGTCCGACGGGAGTGATTGATAGTCATCCCGGAGAAGCAGTTCCCGATCCGGATTGTCCAGATGACACGCGCCGCCGCTCGGCGTAAAACTCACCCAGTCCTGCCCGTTGTAATACTGCCAGAGTACCGTCCCCCCCGAACCGGACGTCGCCAGGAGTATTTTCAGGTAGTGAAACGGACTGCCGTGCCCGACATACACCGCATCTCCGACGTTTTGCACCATCGCCGAGGATTCGCCGTGACAGACATCCCCGGAAATGGCATCACTCGCGGCCGATGTCACATCGTGGTACGTTCCCGAGGCCGCATGGTAACACAGCACACCGTCCAGCGCCGATTTGCGGGCGTCGAGAACCGTCGGCGTGCTGAAAGTGTCGGTCAAACGTCGGCTGTACACCGCCTGACTCTGCCCCGAACCGTACTCGCGCAGATACGTGATGTACGGCGTATTCTTGAAATACTTGATCTGCGGAAAATCACCGGCGTCGGTATCGACGTCGATAATCCCCCCCCAGGCAACTCCGTCATATTCGCGGAATCGAATGACATTGTCATCGTACACGACACCAAGCCGACCGTTTTGCGAAACCGAAGCATCGAAATTGTGGTCCAGCGCCGATCCGCCTGCCAGCTCGACGGCGCTATCCCATACGCTACCGTCCGAATGCCGACGCCGGCAGGCCAGAACCGTTCCTCCCAGCGTATAGAACACGTAGATGTACGATCCGAAGATCAGGCATTTGGCATAGGCCGACGATGCCCCGGAACTCAGTGTTTCACCGGCATCCGATGCGCCGTCGCCCCAGGTGACTCCGCCATCGTCGGACGATTTCACGTTCACGTACGCCGATTCCGAGGACATTCTCGTCCAGGACACCCACAAGCGTCCGGATACATCCGGCGTCAACGACGGGTAATAATTATCGTCGTCGTCGTATATGGTCCGCAACGCATCCGCCGTCCATCCACCACCGGTGAATGCCAACCGTCGGCATACCAGATCGTGCGTGCCGTCCAGCGTATACACGCAGAACACATGACCGGCATTGTCCATCACCGCGTCAAACGTATAATCCGCGCAATCGGATATGATCACCGATGGCGTACTCCAGACCGCGTAGGGAAAGTCGGCGTAACTCAGCTTGATTTCCGACGACGACGTCTGCATCACAATCATCATTCGCCCCGCGTGCGGGCCGGTCGCGACCTTGAACACCTTGATCCCCGGGCTGATTCCGGCCTTGAATGCCGCCGTGCTGTTCGTTAAATATGTACGCATGGTAAAAACTCCGGCCCGGTCGTATGCCGGGCCGGTCCTTGTTTAGGCGTGCACCGTATCGAGCACGACCGATGCTTCCCTGATTACTTTGGCATAGGCAACCGCTTCGGAGATCACCGCCTCCTCGAAACGTTGCTCGATGATCTTGTCGTATTCGATCATCAGCGGTTGCGTGACCACCTCCTCGATCGCAAAGCGCGCATCCAGCCCGATCAGCAGATCGGCGGGCGTGTCGTCGCACCGCACCAGAGTCGCCCCCAGCGGACTGAACAATTCGCCCCGGTTCTGGAAACGAAATCCGGCCAGCGGGTCCTTGAACTCGTCGAGTGTCAGAATGGTTTTCAGATTGCCGACGTCGCAGATCAGCGTGTTCAACTCAAACGGCGCGAACTCCGCCCAGAGTGAGATCAGGTCGTCATACGCCAGCGTTCCCGACGTTGCCGAGTTGATTTTCTCGGCGGCATTGTCGTTGCCGTCGCCGTTGATCAGGCAGTCGACCACCAGCGCGATTTTGTCGGTTTGCAGACGAAATCCGATGTACCATAGCAGGACCCGGAACTGCGCCATGGTGCGGTACCGAAGCGCCTTGTAACTCGCCTTCAATCCCAGACCGTACTCCGGGACATTGATGCTGTGGTTCTGCTCGGTGACCAGCAATTGCGGGATTTCGCCCCCCTCACCGATCGGCCGCAAAGACAGGCTCTCGGCGGGCGACGTGTCGACATGAAACGGCGTATAGCGGTTGTTGGCGACCGTCGTGGTGGCCGCGATCAACGCCGACAGTTCCGGCCGCATCGCCTGCCCCTTTTTGATCTCCCGCATGATAAACTCCGGCATCAGACTCGGGGCTTTCTGATAAAACAGCTCCACCGTGGTCGGATGCTTGCCGCCCAACCGGATTCCGGCCAGCGCCAGCTGGCGCTCGAACGCATCCAGCGGGCAATCGAGCGGCGTCGGGTCGTACTCTTCGGTCTCCAGAAGCTCGCTCATTGTCAATCCGCGCGCCTCGGCTTCGAGATACATATCGCGATCGATTTTAATCTCGCCTGTGCGGGACAAATCGACCGGCCCCTCGATTTCACGTTCCGCCAGATCGCGGATGTGTCGTTGAAAGATAGGCGTCTGCATGAAAGTCATCATATCCATAATGGTTCTCCTCAGTTTAGCAGGATGGTGCAATCAGTGGTGCCGTTGACTTCCAGCACCGTTCCCCTGGCGATCGTCCCCCCGGCGGGATCATCCCCGGTCAGGGCCGGTGCCTGTTTGACCGTCCCACCGGCCCCTCCGACCACGCGATTGCCGACCTCGGGATACGTCGTGGTGATCGGCAGTCGGCAAATGCCGCCGATCTGCACCGTCGCCACACGTTCGCCGTTGTCGGCATCGGTCAGGCTTAACGCAATCAGCCGACCCAACACCTGTGAGCCGTCGGTGCACGGCCCGATTTCATAATTGCCCGTCAGCGTGACCGCCGCGCCGATATCGACGTCTTTGAGATCGTCGCTGTCGGCGGTCTGATGAATCGCAAACGTCGCTGTCAGCGGCGCAATCATGTCCAGATTTTGTTCTCGAATCGTCATTCCCTTTTTCCTTTCGTATGGTAAATCTCTCGACCGGGGTATTCCCCCGCACGGTCGGGGGCGATCCGCCCCGCACTATTACAGTTTGTGTTCTTTCCAGCGCTCCGTACCGTTCTCGTGTCGTGGCAGGGCATACTTGAAACTGCCGGGGAAACAGGCCCGAAACCGCGCGGCCGTGCGCGCATACAGCGCAATCAACTTCGCGGCGTCATACTCATTATTGTCTTGAGTCAGCAAGGCCGCCGTCTCGGCATCTTCCGGGTCATGACGGCAGGCCAGCATGGCCTTGAGCATGCCGAGAATACGATTCCGGTACTCTTTTTTTATCAGTGCCAGTTCGGTATGCAATACCGATTTCCCATCGATCGCCCGGTGCATGTCATCCAGCGTCACCGCCAGCGCGTCAAAATCAATCGTCTCGAGCGATTCACTTTTCAGGCCGGCCATAACCTGTTCAAGGTTCGTTATGGTCTGGGTTTCCGTATTCACCTTTTCTCTCCCTTGTTATCAATCAAACAGGATTCAATCCGACTCAACCGCGATTCGACCGTGGTTCGGAACTCATGAAAATCGTCCTTGTTGATCAGCCCCTCGCTGATCATCACTTCCATCCGCGCCAGACGGCAATCCAACGCTTCCACCAATGCCGCCTCGGCTTTCTCCGCCAACTGCACCCTGATTCCGCCGATGGTCGTGAAATACGCCGCCGTCATCCCAAGCAGAACGATGATGAAATTCACCAGCGGTCGCCCCAGCAGATCTTGCCATGATACACTGCCGCCCGAATCACTCATGACGCCTCCTCATGATTTTCCGGGATTGCGATTACGGACAACAGGTAACGATTCCGACCGTTGAGGATCATCGGTCGAATCCTGATCTTCCCCGCCAGAACACCGTTCGCCGTAAAACCGAATCCTCCCTGATTCGTACTCATCGCCGTGATCTCTCCCTCCCCGATACCGCCGGTGATCGCGATATCCCGGCTTTCGATTCGATCCGCCGAAAAGCATCGTCCCTTTTTCAGCAATTCCGCCGAGTAATTATTGATAAGAAAGCACTCCCGCCCATTTTCGTTCGGCACTTCCAGAATCACGCGTTTCCGATCATCGGTGTACAGGGCATAGTGCATGTTTTTGTCATTGGGGATTTCCGTCGGTAATAAAGCGATGTTATCGATCCACTGATATGTACCATACCAATCGGAGTGAACCGCATTGGCCACGGTGATGTGATTATCATCCACTGCCAGCGTACTGCACTCCATCTCCACCACGTCGCGACATTCCGCCGCGTCAACATTATTCACCTCTCCGGCAAGTACCGATTCACCATCAATCAGACAAAACAAGGAGAAGGACTGCCGTTTGTCATCTTCGCACGTCATAATAATCCCCGGAACAAGTTTGCGATGAGTCAGCAGATATCGCCGGGGCGATTCCAGCTCATGGATTTCGATTCCGCGACGGGTGGAGACTTTAGCCATGTCCTCTTGCAGACAACGGCTTTGACTGATTCGCGAGGAAATTATCATCGACTCGTCATTGGCGAACAATTCGGCAAGCTCTGTCAGTCGTTCCCGCCCCGGCCGATCGGCAAGATCGCACTCATTGCGTTTGAGAATATCGACGACTTTGATTTCCATCCGCCGTACCGGCGACTTGCGGCCTTCAAGATAGTCGGCAAGGTCGGCGACTTTCCGCCGTTCCTTGCCGCGATACCCGATCAGGCGACAATCAAGCATATAGTCACCGTCGGGCCAATTCAATCCGCCAAGAAAATCCAACAGACGAGGATAAGAGATTTCCATCCCGCCGGCAGTATACACACGCAGGACACTGTTACAGGAATTATGAACTACCAGTTCGGCCGCCTCATAGGCGGGCATAATCCGCACCTCCCCCTTTTTCGGAAGGCGACCGATATCCCAAAGACGATACCGAGCCGACATTACCGGCGGGACGGATTTATCATTGTTTCGTGCGGGTATTGTTTTGGTGAAAAACAAACCGCCGGTCACCGCCGTATTCTCCACCGATCCGCGATACACCAGCGAGGTTTCCAGCACTTTTTCGATTTTGCGATAATTGAACGCCGCAGTTTTACGGCCCGACGGCGTATCGTATTCCACGAACGGTCGATGCGGGCATTCGCGAATGTCCCGACCACAGATAGTACATTCGGGAAAAGCGAAGATGAAGCTGATGGAGCATTCCTTGTATATGCCCCCGTCGATATTCCGGCACAACTCCGCGCCGTGTTTGCTTTCCTTGAGCCAGTAGAAATACACTTTGATCCAATTGGCGCCGTCACGCGTGACTTTTTCCGCGTGGAAATTGCGCGCAATCGGAAGGCTGTCCTTGCGGTGCCCGATCAGCACCGGCGCATCGATCAAAAGAGACACCAATCCATCGTGCTCATCGACCGGGAAACATCCGCCATAGCCATTTACCTGATCGGACACGATGTACATGGCCCGGATATACACGTCGTCCTCCCCGATCGGTTCCGGGGGATCGATATTGGCGTTCAGCCGTTCGATCAACTCGCCGATTCGCGATTGATCGCACTCGATCAGCGATGCCGTAATTTTTCCTATTAAGTTTTCCATCTTACCTCCGTTACTAATGCCAGCGATTACAACATCACCATCGATTTGCTATCGTTTTTGCAGACCGGATACGCAAGCGAATGCAATCTCAGCCGGTCGACTCATACCCGGGCTAATCCCGCACCCCCTATATCGCATTGCCACACAACGGCATAGAAAATCGCTCCGCTTTGGCGGTCATGTGGCACACCGCTTGCTCGACTGGTATGTGAAGATTTCAAACTGACGAGGATTACGATGGTTGTTTACAAAGCACGACGAAAAACGACAATGTTCAAGTGGATACTGGCCGGAGCCATCTTTGTCGCCTCCCTCTGCATCACGTTCAACGACGTCTACGGCGCGGGCTTCTAACTCATCATACGATCACGGTACGTCTTTATTATCCTACACTTTGCCGAATCGCGGCGCGATCACCGGGCGGTCCGACTGATGCAACGGCCATAATGCCAACGCCAGGGCCATCAGGGCATCGCAACGACCGTTGTCGTCCCAACGCGCGGCACGAAGTTCATCCTCCAACGACCATACTCGCCCGCCCTCATCCGGTAATTCCCAGCGACAATACTTGATTTTCTCCATACTGTGAAACAATTCGACGTTGGTGAGTAATTCCGCCTTGGATTTGGCCGTGAATATCACTTCCGTCGGATTCAGATCCGACAATTGCGACACGAGCACGTCGCCCAAACCGGTGGCATCGATCTGCAGTCTTCCCGGGTATTTTCTTTGCTGATGGCGTATCTTTTCCAGCACGATATTCCAGTCAAAATTGCGAAGACGAACCAAATCCTTCACATAGCAGATGTCATTGACCACGGCAACGGTGATTCCCACCGTGGCGGTTTTCTTGCGTGCCAGATCCCACCCGTTCAAATAGTACACCTGCTGTGATGAATCGAGAACGGCCTTGATCCGCTCCGGTGTTCTCACCAATGCTGTGTCGATATATTTTCCCGGGATCACCTCGCCGCCGGAATCGACGAATTGCCCCATGATATTTTGCGCAACCCGCTTGTCGGTGAGATATTTGACCTGGTTCTCGAGATATTCCCTTGAAATATGCACGTTCTCGCGCGAATCCCCGGAATGCACGTAAGCCGCATCGCCGCGATCCCGCAATTCCAGCATCTTGAGATAAAACCAGTTGCGGCCGTTCGGCGTGGATACCAGATCGAGCATACCGCAACGATCCGCCAGACGCATCTTGATCACTTCATTGACCACGTACTCGGCCTCGGGATCGAACGCGACTTCATCATACACGAACAGGTCGTAATCGTTCCCCAGTAGATATTCCCCGCGTCGCTGAGTGGAGCGGGCGTCGATAATCGCTCCGTTGCCGAGCACCAATCTCGGATACGGCGTAACCGTGTGTTTCTTGATCAATCCCTGAATGCGACAGGAATCGTTCAGGATACGTACGACCGTATTGAAGATTATCCGCGCCTGGTCAAGCGTAATACTGGCGGTGACCACATGATACTTCCCCGACCGATCATAGCGCAGATCGCGCACCCGAAACAATGCATGGTGAATAATCTTGATTGCCTGCGCAAACGACTTTCCCCATCGGTTGCCCGTCACCAGCAAATTTTCCGGCGTATGCGATTCTCTGAGCCAGACGGCCTGCCCGGGATGAGGCACAATATCGAGAAACTTTTCAGCGAAAAACGGAATGTCCCTCAGCGCCCGACGCCAATCGGCTCGATGTAACAGGCGTGCTATAACAGATCACCGGCCTGCTGCTAGACCGCCTCCCTATCGACCAAACCGCTCGAATACAGCTTGATTAGATTGTCGATCTCCGCCTGGCGCAATTGCGATTGTTCGGTGGCCATATAGGTCAGGCTGTTGTCGAACACATACCGACATCGCCCCGGACATCCCCGCAAAGCCAGCTCGATATTGCCGATCCATTCCAGAAAACGCGATACCTGCCGCTGAACCGACTGCACCTGACGCATCACCAGATCATATTTGAATTTGGCCCAGTTCTGAATGGCCGAATAGGAAAATCCCAGCATAAACGGTGAAAGATTGGTTCCGGCGCAGACCTCCTCGACCATTGCCCGATGCGACAGCGACCAGGAATTGCTGACGGTTCGAGAGCTGTCGGGACCGATATAGTCGAGAGTCACGTTGTCCCAGGTAACCGGGTTGTCTTCCGGTTCGCAGCCCCTGACCATGCGTACCGTCTGGTCGAAATATTCGTTTGATCAACGTACTCGTTTATCCGCGTGATGTACGCCTCGTCCGATTCGCCCGACAGTTTCTCCGGCGGCGCGATTTTGACATGCAGGCGATGATATCCGGCATTGTGCATGGTGCGCCGCATATCGTCGATCAGTTGTTGTTCGATATGCGCAACGAAGGGAATCGTGCGCAGAACCGACTTGCCCAGCCCGGATTTGAGATCGGTGTTCAATCCCAGATAATAGAAATCATCGGAGTCAAGCGCCACGTTTCCGCGTTCCGTTTGTAAAACCAGCTTCGAGTCGGTCTTCTCATACACGACTGCCAGATGCCCCGGATCGATCGGACAAAACCGATCGACGCCGCTCACGTCCGGCAATACCTGAATGAATCCGGCAAACGCCCCATCGGTAAACAAACCGTCGCATAGCATCGGCAGAAACGATTCCAGCCCGCCGTTGCGATGATGCCGTGACGGATCAAGCCGCAGACTCATATTTTCCAGCGTCTCCAGCGCACTGTTTTCCTCTTCCGGCGTGCGACAATCGAGTATTTCGAATCGCCCCGGCGCCGCTGTCAGACGGCTCCAGGTCCAGATACAGGCACTCAGAAGCGGGATGGAATCCCGCAAGAACCGATACAAGTCAATCATGAATCGATTTTGATACTCGGTTCCGTTATGCCATTCGAACCGACGATTCGCTGTTTTTGCTCCCGGCTGATATCGTGATAATTGCGTTCCGGCATCTAGCGGTTTGATAAATGCCATTGATTTCATCCTGTCCGTGTTCTTCTTATTCATTTCATGACCTCCTTTTATTAATCCCCACGGTTTGAAATCAACAGCGATATTGTATCGAATTTGCAAGTCACTTAATTGCTGAAGTCGATTCGTGTAAGCAATTTATTATGAATAAGTTAAAGTTTTCAACGCATTTTGTGCATCCGTTTGCACACAAGGCCTTCCGAATAGCCGATCACTCTTACTATCGATCTTGTATGACACTGTTATTCATAGCCTTACAATATGCATCAAATCGGCATTCAAACGGCATTATTATTGCTTCTTTTCTGAGCAAAGAGTACGAATATCTAATTAAGAAAGAGAGCTGCAATGAAAAAGGTATTCCTGTTGACCGTCATCATGAGCATGCTGGCGATTTCTTCCAGTTTCGCCTTCTCATGGGGTATGTATGATTTTGGCGATGACGCCTTCGATCACAACAACAACTGGAGCCCCATTGACTATAGCCAGTTTTACGGCAGTATGGATCCCAATGTCCCGTCACCGGGTAATCTCGGTGAAACCGGCGAGAAATTCGACCTTGAAGGTATGCACTTCGCCATGGAGGGTTCCAACGCCCATGTCGCTCTGACCAACTCATTCGGACTGAGCGCCTACTCCACCGCCTGGAAAC
>CAZVNK010000018.1:10070-15878 GCA_964628115.1 uncultured Ignavibacteriaceae bacterium
GATCTGGGAGATATCTTTTTCAGCTTCGATAATTCCAACAAGATGTACGCCATCAGCATGGAAGATTTCGGACTGTATGAGGTCACCGGTTATCAGGGTTTGGAGAATATTTCGGGTAGCTATTATAACAATGATTATGTTCGTAATGCCGTCGGCGCTTACAAAATGACCTCCGGTGTCAAGCTGGCCGATGATATCGGCATGATGTCTTTTTGGGAAGACCTTGAGGCCGATCCGATGTATGGCGGTAGCGGCGACACCTACGTTTTCGAATTCGCCTTCGATATGAGCCAGCTGTCGGACTTCAACGGCGCCGGTTCCATTTCATTCCACAATACTCTTGGTTGCGGAAACGATCTGATCGATGAGAAGTTTTCCGTTGTCCCCGAGCCGACAACCATGCTCCTGCTTGGCATGGGGATGTTGGGCATGGGCGTGTATCGTCGCGTAAGACGATAGCACAAAACTACTTGTAAATTTCATAAAGCCGGGTGGCAGCTCTCCCGGCTTTTTTTATGCCAGCTATTCCTTGACACTCCCGCCCTTTTTTATCATCTTGCCCCAGGCAGTCAGCTCACCAAATGATGATGGAAGCCGATAATAAAAACCGGCCACAAAAAGCAGTAAACATTCCGTTAAGGATTTATATATGAAGCAATTATTCCTGATTATCGGGCTTGCCGCCCTGACGATTTTCGGCGGATGTTCAAATGATCCCGCCATCCAGCATCGCTATCAGGCCGAAAGGCTGTTTCACGATGCCGAAGCCAAACTGAAAAAGGCCACGATACAAACCGCGGCCGAAGACACGGTTCTCCGCAATGAGATCAAGGATCTGTATTTACAGACGATTACCTATTGCCGTCAACATTTCGATTCGGTGCCGAGAGAGACCTACCCGGATGACCGCCGCGAACTGGAGACGATCGCATTCAGCTCCGTTGAAAGACTCAGCCGTTTCTATTTCGCCGAGCAAAAATACGACTCGGCCGGCCTGCTTATCGATCAACTGCTCACGCTGACCCAACTCGAAGGCATGCCCCTGTTGAGAACACGACTCAGTCAGGCGCATGTCAATATGATGCTGGGCAAACCCGGCAACACCATCGACATTTATCACGGTTTACTCAACAAATTCTATCCCCCGGTGGACAACGATAATCAGGTCATTATCGATGTTCTGAATCTTCCTCTCGATGTTATCGCCATCTGCCGACAACTGCAAAACGACAGCCTGATGGCGGCGGAAAGAGAATCGGCCAGGGATTACTATGAACGATTGATCGACGAATGGCCCAATTCCGCCCTGGCGACGGTGGCCCACGGCAATCTGGCACGCTTGTATGCCGACGAGCAAAACTACCCGGCCGCAATCAACCATCTCAGGGAAGTCAGGGACAGCACCGGTGGAATCGACGCCGAAGCCCGTCTGTTGATTGCCAACCTGACCGCGGGAGGCTTGAAGGATTATCCCTCGGCAATGGTCATGTATGACGAATTGATCACCGAAACCACCGACAGCCTGATTCGCCCCCATATTCTCATGCAGAAGGCGGTCGCTTTATACGACAGCAAACAATATGCAAAATGCCGTGCCACGATCAATCTTATCAGAGATGAACACGAGACCTATTTCGCCAGAAACGCCGCCCCGCAGAAATACCTTGCTCTCGCGTTCGATAAGCAGGGTGACTGGGAACGTGCGGAAACCGAGTATTTACGCCTTATCGATCAGTATGCCACCTCCGAAGATGCTTTCAATGCCTATCTGGTGATTGCCGAACACTATGAGAATACCGGCAATGACAAACTGGCCGACCTGTGGTATACCCGGGCCAATGAATTTTATACGCGCATGGCCGCAACCTATGCCGGGACATCGGTCGAGCCGTCGGCAATCGCTTTTACCGCCGACATTTCGCGGCGCCGGGGACAGTGGCAACAGGCCGCCGATATTCTGGTCGGCCTGTATGAGAAATTTCCCGAAACCGAGATCGGCCGAAAGGCAATTGTCAATGCCGCCGGTGTTTACGCCCAAAAGTTAAACAATAAATCCAAGGGTGATTCCCTGTTGCAGGTTCTGCAAAATTCTCTGGTTCCGCAACAAGGGGATAAAAATATTGGATCGAATACCGATGAATAGTAGTAAAACCTTTAAACTTACAAGGATGGAGGAAAAATGGGCACCAAGAAACCGGTTCTTTTATTATTCGGAGTTCTCGTGCTGATGGCCGGCAGTGTGGCCGCTCAGGTTGATGAATTCGGCAAAATCGATACCATTTATGCCGAGCCGTATAAAATCGACGCCAACAATTGGGGCATCAATATTTCATTAGTCAATGATGAAGATATCGTCGGTATTTCCGTACCGCTGAAATTCAATTCCGGCAAAAACCGTCTTGTGGCCGACTCCACGATTTTCAAAGGCGGGCGTGCCGAACATTTTCGCGTCAAATTCGCCCGTGCCGATACTGCCATTCAAAGCGTGACGATCGGTTTGATCGCGGACGTCGGCGTGTCAGTCCCCCCGATTCAGGCAGGCAAGGGACGAATCGCAACTGTCTTTATTTCTTCGCTGGATGATAAGGAAATCAAATCACTCGTGGTGGATACCACGACCACCGTTCCAGGCAACACCCTGCAGATGGTAAATCCTCCGGTAAACGAAATCGTGCCGGCTTTTATCATTAAAAAGGAAGAGACGAAGAAGTAACAACGACACCACTTTTCCTGAAATACTAAACGGCTGGATGGTTTTCATCCGGCCGTTTTTTATTATTCATGTTTGTAACGAGTTCGCAGAATCGCCTGACGTTTCCTGATCACATACTCTTTGAGTTTTTCAAGCAGTTCCGGACTCAGTCGTTCTTTGAGAAAAAACTCCTTGTATAAGACTCTTTCATCGAGTTTGAAACATTCGTCAAGTGCGGCGGTCCTCGCCAACAGCGACAGGTTCATGTATGCGTCTTCATCGGCGGTCTTCGACGGAAACGCTTCGGTTTCCGACAAACTGACTTTCACATCCCCCTTCGGCGCCGCCAAAGAAAGAATATCGGCCTGCTCACACAATGTGATAATGTCATCCTTAAGCGCCCGTAATTCCGTATCCAGTTGTTTTTTTCGCTCATTGAGCGTCAGATATTTATCGGCCAATTCCTGCGCGATGTCCGCGTCGAATTCGACCTCTTCGTTTCCCTCCAGCGCCAGTCGATGTCGCTTGGCCGGGCAGAGAGCAAAATACACGCACCAGTTGCACAAATTCGATTCTTTCGGCGGAAAATTATCATCTCTGACTGCCTGCTCGATCTCAAGAATCCGCTGATACGCCCGGTATCGGATCTCCTCGAGTTTTTCCTCATCCATATCGGTGGTCATCTCCAATCCCTGCCGGATAAAAATCTGCTTGATTGCAATATGTCCGAAATCCGGCCAGAGGTGTTGCACCCCGAGTTGATAAATTCCCATCTGATTGTCATCGTCGAACTGCTGTTGCGTGGGAATCGACGCGCTGGTTTTATAGTCGATGATTTCCACCACGCCGTCCGGCCGACGGTTCAAACGGTCAACTTTGCAATTCATCATAAAACGACCGCCGGAATCGAGTGGAAAACTGAACAGCTTTTCCAATGCCAGGATATCCCCCTCGTCGAACGGGGCGTATTGATCATAGTATTTTCGTAATCCGTCGTGGCCGACCTTGATATAATCTTCGACTCCCAGGGTCTCGCGCGTCACTTTGATATAGTCGCGGTCCGGCCCCTCCCAGAGGCGATGATAAAAGTCCAGCACGTCGTCGCGATTCTGCAGGCGTCCGTTTCTTTTCAGGTTATAGAGATTTTCAAGGGTACGATGAACCGCATTGCCGAGAAAGGCCTCCACACTGACCGGTTTCTCGACGACCGCCTTTTCGATATACTGAAATTTATACTGGCGCGGGCAGGCGTCATAGGTTCCCAGTCGTGATATGCTGTAAGACCGAGGCATAACCAACCTCCTTTACGTTTCAGTGAACATAACACGCCCGCCGATCGAACGCAATCACATAAAAAAATACCGGCCCGAAGGCCGGTATCGTTGGGAACTCATCTATCGAGAAAGATGATTTTACGGAAGCTTGAAATTCGCGCCGACTGAAATGCTGTAATACTTGACCGTATCATAATCGGTGTCGATCCAGTTCTGGCGGTATTCGGCAGTGAGAGAAACCGGGAAAGCCGGAATATCGATATCGACTCCACCGAGCAGGTGATAACCCAGACGGTTGTCGGAATCCGGAATCACGACGCCGTTTTCCTCGAGCGAAAGCGACTGCGGCACCGAATAGTCAAAACCGATATTGTGATTGGAAATACCGGCGCCCGCGAACGGCGAGATAATCTTCATCTTGATCGGATACAGCGCGGTGGCGCTCAGCGCGAAATCGTGCTGGTCCAGATCGAACCGCTCGGTGCCATAACCGATCGATTCGCTTTTCCACATATACTCACCCGAAACCAGCAGATTGATAATCGGCAGACTCGTAATCTTGATTTGACCACCGACCAGATTCATATCACTGTCTTCGACTTCCGGCGCGGTAAATACGTCGTCATTGTAAGATGCCAGCCCGCCCTTGACACCGATGGAGATGCCGGACAGCGCAAACGACGGAGCGGCCAAAGCCAGTAAAAACAGGGCAATTAAAAACTTCTTCATGGGGACCTCCTTGTTTCTCTATGGTATCGGCCGAACCGCCGGATAAATTTACCGTCTGAAGAACATCGTAAAATCTGCTCACTTTTTGCACATTGCGGCCGTGACGGAATATCCCCGAAGACTCCATTCCGGCAATACCGCATTTTTATCAAGAATAAAGTTGACAAATCTCCATCGGGTGAGTAATTTCCCTCGCCCTGATTATGACGGGGATGAATAAAGACAAGGCCGAACTGTTAGCGAAATAACAAACAACTCATACACGGGTTTCCGGCACAAATAACCATCACATAACGCGCAACCGCCAACGCCCACCCGGCGTAGTCGGGATATTGGGGAAAGGATATACATTGGCAACCAGGGGGAAAACCGAGCCACGACGCTCTCAAACCGAGGGTGATATCGCGTTCTTTAGCCGTGAACAATGCCATGTCAACGTCTCGGGTAATTATGACTACATGGAACTGCCGTATTATCTGTCGCAGGATTTGGAAAACGACGGCAAGACAGTCCGCCCAACCTGCAAGGAAATGCTCGATGCCTATATCACACCGCTGGCTTTGGAGAAAGCCCGTCTGGCCGGAATTCCGGTACCGGAGTTTTATCTCACCAACAGTTATTTCGAACCGCCGGTGGTTATCGATTCCATCAATCCCTTCATGATCCGAAGTCGCGTCATACATAAAAACGGACGTGAAAAATCAGTCGCGAAATCGCTGACGCGAAATTACAAATACGCCATGTGTTGTCAGGAAATCCCCCCCGGCGGAGAAGTGAAATATTTCCGATCGATTCTGGGATGGACGACGTCGTCGCGATTTCATGCCATAGCAGGCGCCATCTGGGACACATTCCATATTCCCCTTGCCAGAATCAGGGTAATTGTCACACCGGATGAGCGCATTCTGTTCAGCGACATTTCCAAACTTCCCTTTGAAAAGCTCAACAAAAAAGAATTGGCGCATCTGCGGGAGAATCTGACATGGGAAGAATAGGCGTATTTATCGAACGGTATACCATCACCCGCTCCGAGGAAATGGGAGCGCTGATGCGATTCAGCCACGCCGCCCGCCGAATGGGACACGACGTCGATTATCTCTTTCGGCCCGATAT
>CAZVNK010000019.1:0-7376 GCA_964628115.1 uncultured Ignavibacteriaceae bacterium
CAAGTTGATCCAGATGGTCGCTTTGCGACGAGATGGCAGGGAATCCCAATTGGTCTTGTATACGGTGCCAGGATTCATGCATCATCAGCGCCGCCTGGTCGGATTCGGAAACCTGAAGGTCGGGCCAGAGGATGATTGTCCAGGTAACGCCCGCCCACGACACGGCGGTATTGGCGAAATTGACGGATTGTCCAAGTTGTCCGACATACATACTTCCCGCGTGCGCCAGTTTGTCCTCGCGATCCGGTTGATTGGCCACGACGATTCGGCTTTGCGGGTCGACAAACAACATCGGGCCGTAAAGCTTTTTCCCCCAGAGCCGACCACCGTCGCGCTCGGAAACGGTTTTGGCCAGTTCAAAACAGGCTTTGGCTTTGACCGTGTCGATGATATCGGCAAAATTCGGCGGCGGAGACGCGTTGCCGAGAGCCGATACGTGCATTGTAGCCGTAATTGACAAAACCATAATGGCGAATGTACGTATAAATCTCATAACGATGCCGTATCCTTGGATGTGTAGCTAATGCGGTTCATGCCGTCTGGTTTTTTTATATCGTTGTCATTATGAATTACGAGTCTGCCGCGACGATGTTTCCGATGATTTTCGCCTGACGCGGCAACGAAGTCTTGATCTGGAGTTTGAAACCGAGTATCTTGTTTTTGCGTATAGAGGGGAAACGAAAGGTGAGTGCAATGGGAAAAACTCTTGCGATAATCGCTATGACCATGCTGGCGCTCTGGTTTCTCGTTACCGGGGGACTGAGCCTGATCGGCGGGATAATCGGCGGCATTTTCGGCCTGGTCTTCGGTTTGATCGGGACCGTGATCGGCGTGATCGTCGGAGTCGTTGGCGCGGTTCTGGGCATATTCGCGCCGATTATTCTCCTGCTTCTTCTGGTCGGGGCGGTGTCTTTTCTGGTCAAGGCGGTGTTTTAATGTCATGTCGATATCCATTATATCACATAATGGTGCAACTTTATCATGAATGATGCGTCTGATACGATATGAACGGTTCAACACACGCCATACAGATAACCGGTCTTTCCAAAACGTTCAGGAATTTGTTCGGGGGGCATGAGGTTCGGGCGCTCGACGATGTCAGTCTCGAGGTCAACGCCGGAGAGATTTTCGGCCTGCTCGGGCCCAACGGAGCCGGTAAGACGACCCTTGTGAAAATCCTGCTGGGCGCTCTGCATCCCAGCGCCGGTTCGGGACGTCTCAACGGTCACGACATGGCCAAAGCCCCGGCGCGCGCAAAAGTCGGATTCCTTCCCGAAAACCATCGCTTCCCGCCGTACCATACCGGATCGCAGATGCTGGCCTGTTATGGCGGCATGGCGGGGTTGTCGCATTCCGAAGTGAAAACGCGAAGCGCGAGCCTGCTCGAACTGGTCGGGATGACGCAGTGGCGGAACACCAGAATCAAGAAATATTCCAAGGGAATGATGCAGAGACTGGGATTGGCCCAGGCGATGATCAACGATCCCGACATGATTTTTCTCGATGAGCCGACCGACGGGGTCGATCCGATCGGTCGTCATGAAATCCGATCCATTCTGGTTAATCTGAAAAAACAGGGCAAAACAATCTTTTTGAATTCGCATTTGCTGGCCGAAGTGGAATCGGTATGTGACCGGGTGGCGATTCTTGATCGGGGACGATTGATCAAAACCGGCCCGGTGAGCGGGTTGATCGGTTCCAAACCGGCTTATCGGATCGAACTGACCGCTTTACCCGATGAAATAGCTTCCGAAGTGAAAACGCAATACCCGCACGCGCAAATCGAGCAGAACGCGATTGCGATCGGCTTCCACGAGGCGCGCGACGTGAACGGACTGATCGACCTCCTGCGAGGTCGCGGGGCCGAATTGATTTCGGTGACACCGATCAAAGTCAGCCTGGAGGAGAGTTTCATGCAGTTGATCAGGGGGAACGTGGCGCATGAATAAATTCCTGGCGATACTCTACGATTCCTTTCTGGAAATTCGAAACGGCAAGATTTTGTACCTGTACGGATGCGTGGTGCTGTTTTTAATTTTATTATTCGCGCTTATTCCCAACGTGAATTTTATGGGTGAGGACGTTCTGGACGGTGATTTTCTCACACCGGATCTGGTCGTCAAAGTGCATGGGTTTTTCTTCGACGGGTACTGGGGATTTGTCATGCTCCTGATGGTGTTCGGGACCGCGTGGCTGTTGCCGTCGTATCTTGGCAAGGGAAGAGTCGAGCTGGCGCTGTCCAAACCGATCGATCGTTTCAGCCTGCTGTCGATGAAATTTCTGTCGGTGTATCTTATCAAGTTGTCGATTTTGACCGTGATGTCGGTGCCGATCTGGCTGATACTCAATCTGCGGCTCGGCACGTTCGTCTGGTCGTTTTTTTACAGTCTCTTTTTCTCGTATGTGATTTTCCTCTGTGTGTTTGCCATTGTCTTTTTCTTCGGGGTACTCAGCCGCTCCGGGGCGCTGTCGGTGATGGGCTATTTCGTGATATCCGTCGTCGGCAGTATCCTTGCCGGACGGGAGGTGGTGTACGGCTTTTTGGGTGATACGGTTTGGAAGACCATTCTGGATACGATATATTATATCCTGCCGAAACTGGGGGAGATGAGTGAGAACTACACGTCATTGATCGCCGGCGATGGATTAATCAACGGCTTTGCGATTTGGACGTCGCTGGTATTCACGGCGGTGATCTATCTTTTGACGCTCTTTATCTTCAATCGAAGAGACTATTAGTAATCAATTTCCTCCAAATCCAGTGCAAATTTGCTCTCGGCCATATGAGCATGATATAGCTTGATCTTGGTAGGGTGATGATTGAGAATTCTAAACATTTTATCCTTTTTTTCATCAGGGAATTTACACCCCAAAATAACTTCTACAATAACATTATCCGGTAATGTTAATGGAAACTTAGCTTTTTCCATGCAAATGTATCGTATTTCTTGTTCATAAGACCAATGTTTTGATTTAGTAGTCAAAGGCAACTTAAACAGGTCTCCGTTGTTTACTTCATAAAATCCGAATGTCGGATATTCATCGTTGTGGCTATATTCTATATGATATGGTGATATAATTAATTTCTCTTTGTTATACACCTCTATTTCAAGGAAATTCTTCAGTCTTTTGGTGTCATATCCGATACAATAGCCTCTATGTGAATCAGCATAATGTGACCACATTAGAATGTTTGTGGGATTCAAAGTAAGAGATAGTATTCCTTTTTCGTATTTTTCTCGCTGATAGAGCTCTGCTTGTCTGCGAATTTCTTGAGGGTTTTTCCATAAACCCTGCTTATAAACCTGTCTCTCTTTTCGTCTTCTTTCCCCCCTGTTTAAACTGGGGTATTTTTCTTTTGTTATTCTCTTTATGGCGTTTTTTGCCTGTTGATCGGTGATTTTGCTAAAATCGATTATTGGTACTTTGCAATCAAAAGGATCGTTGAATTGTTCTGCCGATGCAAAATAAATTTTATTCTCAAGCAATGAAGCTTTATCATAGGGGTACTTGTCATCCCAGCGTCTATATTTATATAATATATCAGGCAAATCCTGATCCATGTTCCTACCTTCTCTTTTAATACTGATATTTTATTGGCTTTGTGTTACTTTATTTGTTTTATCCTCGTAATGCATGCCAGATGATGATCGTCGTGCTCGGCGGCGAAATAGGCCATGTCGATCACCCGCATCGGCGTATGCAAACGCGGATGAAGCGAACTGAGCGCGGCGTCTTGTTCGGTCATGACGTCCAGCTTCTCCAACAGCGCCCTCCGATACGATCTGAAATCCGCCAGGATTTGATCGATCGGAATTCGATTGGCGTTTTCCAATGCGTTGTTTTTCAGGTCGGCCGGTTTCAAACTCTTTTCTCTTCTCAAAAATTCCTCGAGACGCGCCATCCACAGACCTTCGGCCCTGACCAGATGCCCGACATGATCCTGTAGTGACCATTGGCCGTTTTCCGGACAAATGAGTTTGTCTTTGGGAATGCCGCGCACCAACTCTTCCAGACGGGCGGGAGTGCCGCGCAGACGTTCCACGATGGCGGGGAACAAGTCGATCGGTTGATCGAGCGTAAATTTGCGATCGACCCAGATCATATTGAATTTCATGATTCCTCCGAATAAAAAAGGGGCTGTACCGTAAATCGTACAGCCCCGTGAATGTTATCGCCAGATAAAAATAAGCAATCTATTCCAGCGATCCAATCTCTTTTTCGACCGCAGTAAGAATTTCGCAGGATTTGACCAGCTCTTTCATGCGCGTGTGATCGGGATAGAGCGGACGGTCGATCTCGAGAAAATCGACATGTTTGCGAACCACCGCTTTGGCGGTCGTGGTGCCCGTGCCGAAATTATACTCACGGAAATCGAGCGCCTGCGACGCGGCCATGAATTCGATCCCGAGCACGCCATACGCGTTGTCGAGAATCTGGAAATTCTTGATCGCCGTGTTCATGCCCATCGAGACGAAATCCTCCTGATCGGCCGCGGCCGGGATGGATTGAATCGATGCCGGAGCGGAGAGAATTTTCTGCTCGACAATCAGTGAATCGGCGGTGTACTGGCTGAGCATCAACCCGGAAAACATCCCCGCGCCCTTGGTGAGAAACGGGGGAAGCCCGACACTGAGGGCGGGATTGTTGAGACGGTTCATCCGCCGCTCGGACATGACACTGACCATGGTAATGCACGATCCCGCCATTTCCATCGGCACCGCCACCGGCGTCCCCTGGAAATTCGCCCCGGACAACTGGATGTTTTCATCGGGGAAGCAAATCGGATTGGCGCCGACCCCGTTCAGTTCGATTTCCACCTGCGAACGGGCATACGCCAGCGCATCGTGGGCCGCGCCGATTACCTGCGGAGTGGAACGCATGGAGTACGCGTCCTGCACCTTGCACTTGATCTTGCTCTCGGCGAGATCGCCACCGGCAACGCATTTGCGAATGGCCTCGGCGGAGCGAACCGCGCCCTTGAAACCGCGCACTTCGTGGATTTTGGAACTGTACGGTTTCATGTTGGCCTTGAGCGCTTCAAGCGACATCGCCGCCGCAATCTCGGCCTGTTTGAGCCAACGGTTGGCGTCGTACAAAAAGATCGCGCTCATGGCGGTCAGGACGTTGGAGCCGTTAATCACCGCGAGACCGTCGCGGGCTTTCAATCCCGGAATCGGAATCCCGGCCTTTTCCATCGCGGTTTTGCCGTCGTACAATTCACCCTGATAATACGCTTTGCCTTCGCCCATCATCAGCAGGGCAATCTGGGCCATCGGCGCGAGATCGCCGCAGGCGCCGACCGAGCCTTTCTGGCAAATATACGGCGTGACACCCTTGTTAAGCATCTCGACCAGTGTCTGGGTGACTTCCGGACGCACCCCGGAGTTGCCGTGGGCGTGAACATTGATCCGCGCCGTCATCGCGCCCCGGACATACTCGATCGGAGCCGGATCACCGATACCGGCGGAATGATTGTAGATGAGATATTTCTGGAAATCCCGCACCTGATCGTCATTGAGCACCACTTCGGAGAATTCCCCGATGCCGGTGTTGACGCCGTACATGATTTCCTTGGCCTCGATTTTATTCTCCAGCATGGCGCGGCATTTTTTTATCCGCTCGACCGCATCGGCGGAAAGTTCCACCGGTTCGTTGTGGCGGGCGATTCGCACCAGTTTTTCGATGGTCAAGCCTGACCCGTTCAGTTGTATAGCCATATCCAACCCCTTGATGTTATCTGTCTCTGACAGGGAATTCGTTGTTTGAAATTACGATATGCGATGATCGACGATTAGGTGTCCTGCAAACCGGAGGCGTTGTCCGGCTGATAACGCGGATCGATATCAATGGAACGAATGTCCCGTATCGATTGCTTTTCCCGTATGACACGTAGTGTTTTCATTACGTAACAAATATAAAACGCGCGGTATAAAAGTCAATATCGGATATCACGAGCGAAAAACGTTTTTTGATTTTTTGCCGACCGGATTATTGACTATATTACGGACTCACGATCAGCAGGAAGGTGGTTATGTCGTCCGTAACCGGCAAAGAGGTATATGATTTTCTGGCGGTTCGCCGCCTGGCGATTGTCGGCGTTTCCCGTAATCCGAAAGCATTCAGCCGGGCATTGCTCAGGGAATTTATCGACCGCAAATACGACGCGATTCCGGTCAATCCGTCGGCGACGAATATCGACGGTTTTCCGTGTTTTCGAAACGTGGGGGAGATCAATCCGGCAGTCGAGGCGGCGCTGATTATGACCTCGCCGAAATCCGTCGAGCAGGCGGTGGAGGATTGCCTGACGGCGGGAATAACACGAATCTGGATTTACGGCATGATGGGACGGCCCCAGGCCAATGAAAACATCATCACGAAATGCGCAGGGCGGGGCGTGACAGTGATTTCGGATTTATGCCCGTTTATGTTTTTCCCCCAAACCGGCTTTCTGCATCGTTTTCACGGGTCGATTCTGAAGCTGATGGGGCGCTACCCAAACTGATTCTGCTATTTCAGGCATAAAAAAACCGCCGAGAAATCGACGGTTTTTTTTATCATCAGTATCAGGCTATTTTCTGCGACGATACAAACCCAGTCCGGCCAAACCCATGCCCAAAAGAGCCAGCGTGGCCGGCTCCGGCACGGCGGCGCTTACATAATCGACCATCAAAACGGCATGGTCGATCTGGAGGCGTCGTTCGCCGGCGGTAATCGTGACATCAAGCGTGCCGTCATTCCAGAAGTCGGGGGTGTCGATGTTGGTGAGATCGTAGGTGGAGTTGTCGAAGAAACGGCGGTTGAGCGGATCCCAGTCATAGGTGTCTTCGATCGCGACATAGTTGTCGTTTTCGTCAATGAGAAATCCGTCAATCCACAGTTTCGCGCGCATAATCTGTCCGGGAGGAACGGTCAGGTCCGTAGGAAGCGTGTGGCCCCAGCTAAGTTGAGAAGGAAGATCAGTACGGGTTCCGATAACAACCCCGCCGAAAATACCATCGGGACAATGATCATAGAAGTCGACACTGGAAGCATAATCATAATTATGCAAGTCACCGTGTGCAGGTCTCCAAGGAAGGTCCAGTTGGTATGAATGTTTTCGACCATGGTTGGGGTTGCAAAGGTTGCCGCAGGAAATGCCAATAGCATAAGTCCCACAATTGCCAGCAAAATCCTCTGTCGCATGTACTTTTTCCTCAATCGCTGATGAAATTAGTTTGATAACTATGTTGCAACTTTTATGCCGATATGTAAGTCGTTGCAATATATGGCAATTATCTGCGCGAATGTGTGAATGTATTCACATGCTGTTCAACAAAAGTGCAAAAACCTGCAATAAAATGCATAATGATACTACCTAAAGCGTGATACCCAGT
>CAZVNK010000019.1:7451-15829 GCA_964628115.1 uncultured Ignavibacteriaceae bacterium
GGTCAAACGGGTTTCCTTATTGCCGCCCAACGGACATGCCAAAACGCCTATTTCGGCTATTAGGCAATTGGTCCGGCTTAATCGTGCATACATCTCGCCGACTGCTTTGGCGGTCAGTAAATGGGCGTTTTCCAATTGTAGTATTTCCTTGATAAAACCATAGCCGATCGCGCCACCCACCTTATAGAATAACTTTCCCTCTGGGTTTCCGAACGATGCCTTCAAGGTAAAACTAAGATCAGGAAAGAATTCTTCATCTTTTCCGATTACGACTTGATGAAGGTCGAATGAAAAACCGGCGTAGAGAGTCGTGCGGATTTTATAATCCAGGAAAAAACCCAGGTCATATCCGGCATCCAAATCGTATTCTGCGCCGCCACGATGGGCCGTTCCGGCGGCAATAAACCCTCCCTTGATACCGAATGTCTTGGGATATGTGGTTCCATTATCGGCAAATGCAATCGACGCAAGCGTCAGGATGCATATTAATGCCGTTAATGCGCTTTTAATCAAATGTTTTTTTGACATAATAATTCTCTTTATACTGCTTCGGTTATCTTGTTATCCCTTTTTATCTAAAACACGATCCCGCCGCGTATGACAAACAACGGCCCGGTGCTGACATCGTAGTTATCGTCGCCGCCCGACAACACCCAGAGAAAACCCATATCTCCGATGAATCCGTATCGTCCGGTGGCATACACGATCATCTCCCCGAAAGCCCGCATGGTAAGATAGTCTGAATCTCTGATAATGATGAATTCGTCCATTATGGCATAGCCAAAGCCGATGCCCGGTTGGAATACCACTTGATGGTCGTGAAAAGGAAAATGTCCCTTGATATTCAAGCTGGTATTTATCAGAACGTCTTCCATTTTATGTCTAAACACTTTTACATTGACGCCGTTGAAATCAAGCGACAGACCGGCGTATAGATTTTTCGTGATGGGCATATCCCAGAAACCACCGATGGTGTAATAGTTCTCGGTTTGATATTCCCAATCGTTGATGTCGATATCGCCGCCGCCGAACAGCCCGCCCCGAATACCGAAGATATGTCCCGTTTTGGGGAAATCGCCCGCCCACGCCCCATCCGATATCATGATAGTACAGACCAAAAGCACCGCTATGAATACCAAAGACCTGTTCATAATGTTTGCCCTTTTGTGTTGAAAGTCCGAGATGCCGCAATGTAAAGATGGCTGACGAAAATGTCAATATTATTAAGCCGGCGACATTGTTTCGCTTTTCGGCCGTTTCAGCACCACGAATATACCCGAGAGAATCATCGCCCCGCCGACAACGGTCGCCCATCCGGGGATTTCGTTGAAAAAGATAATCGCCAGCACGGTGGCGCCGATCGGTTCGCCGAGGACGGTGGTCGCGACCAGATGCGCCGGAAGATATTTAAGCAACCAGTTGTACAGCGAATGACCCATCAAAGTCGGAATAAGCGCCAGCAGTAAAAATAACAACCAGGTATTCCGGGGATAATAAATAAGATTGTCACCGTTGAACAGAGCGCAGATTAAAATCGTACATGCCGCCGTTGCGTACACCGGGAAGGTGTAGCTGAGATTGTCGACCAGTGATCGCAGACTGCGACCGATAATGAGATATATCGCGACACAGATCGCACCGATCACCGCCAGAATGTCGCCGATAATGAATTCCCGTTCGAGATTAATATCACTGCCGGTGATGATAATCATCCCGACAATGGCGATACTCATGCCGATCATCGAACGAACCGGGGCTTTGTGTTTGAAAAAAAGTCGTTCCATGATCAGCACGAATACCGGATTGGTGGAAACAAGAATAATGGAATTGGAGATGGTGGTGTAAAACAGCGAACTCACCCAGGTGATAAAATGCAGTCCGAGAAAGAATCCGGAAAGCAACAGCAGGGTACGTTGTTTCCCACTCAGGGTGCGCCAGGTTCGGAACGTTTTGACGGCGGAGGGGACGGCAAGAATAAGCGCGGCCAGCGCCATGCGATAAAAGGCATTGGGAATCGGCCCCGCACCGGTGAATTTGATGATGATGGCCGCCCAGGAGACCGCAAACGTCGCCACGAATAATGTCAGATATAAAGTTCTCTGGCGCACCATCATATCAGTTCCTTATATTGATCGTTCAATATAGGTGGTATACGTGTCATTGTCGATGAAATTAAACGGCTGGTGGTCATGGTTAATCTGATACTTCTGGCGGTGGTGATTCTCTGGGGCGTGTCGTTTGTCGGCACCAAAATGGCGCTGGCATATCTTTCGCCGACCGAAATTATCGCGATACGTGTGGTTCTCGGAGTGCTCTCACTGCGGGTGATTCTGTCGTTCAAAAAGACGCGCCTGTCGCCGGGGCGTGGTGATATGTCGATTTTACTGCTTTCTTCGGTCGTGCTGGGATTCCATTTCTGGATACAGGCGGTCGGATTGAATTACACCACCGCGACCAACACCGGCTGGCTGATTGCCACGGTTCCGGTGTTTATCGCAATTGCATCGACATTGTTTTTACGCGAACGAATCACCACCCGGCGCGCGATCGGTATTGCGCTGGCGGCGGCAGGAGTGGTGTTGCTGGTTTCACGGGGACGACTGTATCGACTCGACTGGTTGCAGTCGTTCGGGGACTGGCTGATACTGGTCAGCTGCATCACCTGGACAGTGTATACCATCGTCACGCGCAATATTTCCCGTCGGATCAATCCGCTGGCGTTGACGTATTACCTGCTGATACCGCCGATGTTGTTCCTGGTTGCATACTGCTTGGGAACGTCGTCAGTCGACACGTTTGTCTCCCTGCCTTTGTCGATCATATTGGTACTGATTTTTCTTGGAGTGTTCTGTTTGGGAGTGGCGCACTGGTTGTGGGTGGAGGGATTGGCCCGCAAGGGCGCGACCGACGCCGGCATGTTCATTTACTTGGAGCCGCTGGTGACCACCGTCGTGGCGGTTCCGATTTTGCATGAACAGGTGGGCCTGTTCACCGCGATCGGCGCGATTATGATCGTCGTCGGCGTGTACATCGTGGAACGGAGATCATCACATCGAAATTAATGCATACGAATCATGTCCATTTTCAACCTTGCGCGTTATGCCGTTTTGGTCTATACTTGAACAAAATGACATCAAAACCAATTGGAGTATTGACCATGAAGAATATCATGTTTTTATCTATGATTCTTGTTCTTGCGGTGTGGGTATCGGGAAGTGTGGCGGATGCGTCGCAACGGGATACCATTACCAACCGGATGGATTCGTTGAAAATCGTCGAGGCCGAAATTTTCGCGCCGAAAGTGTATGCCAAAGCCGACAAGTATTTCCAGCAGGCATCGAATGCCATCGAACAGAATAAGAAAGAGCAGACGATTGAAAACGCCGTCAGTCAGTTCATGGAATCGGCGGACAATACGTTAAAAGCGGTCGAAGTGGCAAAACTGTCGCTGTCGGAACATCTGGCGCCGCGAAGGCGGGCGGTGGCCGCCGGAGCGCCGATGATGGCCGAACAATCGTTCGCGAAAGCCGAAGCGATGTTTGTCAAGGCCACGGCGAGTGTCGAGGACGGTAACGTGCAGAATGCGATCAAATACGCCGAAAAGGCCGCGCCATTGTATGATACGGCCGAAATGGAGGCGATTCGACAGGATATCCTCGGAACCGCCGATGCGTTGATGGACAAGGCGATTGCCGACGATGCCGGGAAATTCGCGATGTCGACGTACAACAAGGCCGCGCATGCCATCGCCCGCGCCGATTCGATTTTGGTCGCGGATCGGTATAACCGGGTCGAGTCGATCGAAACGGCGAAACTGGCGGAATATGAGGCGAGACACGCGTCGGCAATCGCCAAAACGGTGCGGTCGCTGGAACGCAACGATCAGGCCTGGGAGAAATTGATCTTGCTGTATGAAATCCAGATGCAACGAGTCGCGGAACAACTCGGAATGAAATTGTTGCCGTTCGATGATGGCCCCGGGGCGGCGGCCGACAGTATGATCACGGTCATTACGGCCATGCAGGATCGCGACGCCCTGCAGAATGACATTATCGCCAAAACCGCCGAGAAACTGACGACCGTGTCGACCATGTTGGGAGTGACGCCCGATGAGGCCGACCCGATCGAACTGGCCGGGGTGGTCGAGGAGCGCGTGGAATCCCTGATGGGTGAAAAACGGGATCTGGCGACGACGATCGAGAGTAAAGAGGCGAAACTCAAGGAATTGGAACAGGCGCACGATGAAGTCGCATCGGAACTGGAAGTGCGACGCGAGCGCGAGGCAAAATTCGCGGCGGCCAAGGCGCTGATCAATCCCTCGCAGGGACAGGTGCTGTATAATGCCACCAATGATATCGTGCTTCGTCTGTCGACTTTGTCGTTCGATGTCAACCCCAGTGATATCAAGGATGAGCACGTGCCGCTATTGACCAAGGTCACCGAAATCGTCAGCATGTTTCCGAATACGAAACTGCTGGTGGAAGGCCACACCGACGCCACCGGCGATGCCAAAGCCAATATGCGATTGTCGGAGAAACGGGCCTTTTCCGTGATGCAGTATCTTCGTCAGGCGATGGCGATTCCGGCCGATCGAATCAATTCCATCGGCTACGGTGCCGAACGACCGGTCGCGTCGAACAAAACTTCCGAGGGTCGAGCCAAGAACCGTCGAATCGATATTATTATTCTGCAATAATCATTCGAATGTAAAGGCGTGTAAGGCGGAGTGTTCGACTCCGCCTTTTTTTTGTGCAAAAAGTGCTTTCGTGTGTAGTTCAGGATGCTATATTACTATATATCGCAGACGGCAGACAATCCGGCTTCGGCGAAATTTCCAGATGAATGCATGCGACGATTCCACCCCGAACGGCGGATTCGAATCAATACCTTACACGGAGTGTTCCGGTCGTGAAACTGTCGGTTCATCGACTCGACGAAAACCGTCGTGACGATTTTTTCGAAGTCCACAGTGAGGAGTACGGACACGGTTGGTGTTTTTGCACGGCATGGTGGACGAAAAGCTGGAAGGGGTGGTCGGATCGCACCGCCGATGAAAATCGCGAATTGCGGACACTCGTGATTCGGACGGGTGAGTCCGACGGTTATTTGCTTTACGCCGATGAACGGCCGATCGGGTGGTGCCAGTGTTTGCAACGCGACCGCCTGGAAAAACTTCGAACGTCGTACAATCTGGACAAGGATCGCGACGCCTGGGCGATTACCTGTTTGTTCATCATCCCCGAGTACCGCGAAATGGGGCTGGCGCACTATTTTCTGGCGGCGATACTCAGCGATCTGAAAAAGAAAGGGATTAAATACGTGCAGGCGTTTCCCCGACGAGGCGAAAACCTTCCGGCGGGAGAGGTCTGGACCGGTCCCGAGTCGCTGTTCGTGAAAGCCGGATTCGAGTTGTACTGCGATCATCCGGCGTACCCGATCTATTGCAGACATTTCGACCGGGTACGTTGCTAAGAGGGAAAATCGTTAGCGTTTAGTGGGGAGAGGTGTTATGGATACGATCGAAATTCATGACATGCGGGCCGAGGATGAACCGTTCGTGGGAACGTGCAGTCATGTCAATGAAAGTGAGGAAATCGATCAGTCGGCGAAAATCCGACTCGCCTGGCTCAGGGATATGGTCGAGAAGGGACTGCGAATCAAGGTCGCGACCATCGCGGACGAGCCGGTGGGGAAGACGTACGTGATGCCGATCGAGATTTATCCCTGGGCGATGTCGGGGCGTGACATGCTGGCACTGCCGTGTATCTGGGTGCCGCCGCAACATCAAAAAAAAGGCGTCGGGCGGGCGCTGATTACCGAAGCGGTGGCTGAGGCGAACTGGCAGGGGAAAAACGCGCTGGCGGCGATGTGTTATGCCGGCGACGGGTGGTTCATGCCGGCGACGTTTTTCGCGAAGCAGGGATTTTCCGCGATCAGACAACGCGGCAACGAGGTGCTTTTATGGCGGCCGCTGAGTTTCGACGCCGAACCGCCGGACTTCATGGACCGGCAGTACGTGTTCGATCCGATTCCGGGCAAAGTCGCGGTGGATCTGTTCTGGAACAGCTTCTGCCTGACCAGTGTCAACGAGGCCAGACGGGTGCGTGACGTGGTCAGCGAGTTCGGGAACAAAGTCATCCTGCGCGAGTACGTGGCCGACGACCGGATGATGCTGATGCAGTACCAAATCCCGCGCGGAATCATGATCAACGGCAAAGAGGTCGGATGGGGATACGCCGCCCCGCGTGAAAAAATCCGCGAGGCAATCGAAGAAGCGCTGGGGAAGTAAACATGGCTTGGGTCGCACACGGATGAGTATAAAAAACCATCTGGAGGGAGTAGTGATAACTCTCTCAAAATGTCATCGCGAGTGAATCCGCCACAGGCGGATGAAACGTGGCGATCTCGTTGTACGGTATTTGAATTGAGGCGTCGTCTGCAATTCAACTCGAACTCCTCGCCAGGGCTATCGCGGCACTCCCCGGAAGATGAGTCGCCAAACCGATAATGATTGACTATTTCATCCCTGTCTATTATCTTGAATTTGAACACCGGTTTAGTAACTTCGATATTCATTTGATATGTATAATGCCGGAGTGATGGGTTTTTGGTTTTCCCATCAGTAATAATATAGTACAACGAAGATTCGATAATATGACAAAAAAACTGATTGCCATAATTCTGGTTGCGGTTCTTCTTGTTTCGGCCGTCCCGCAAAAATCTCAGTCTCATATTATTTTGCAGGGTTTGGCGTATCTTGCCAAATTTCTGCTTAGCTATGCCGCGGCGAAGGGATTGGATCGCATTTTATTCGGTCAACAGCTTGCGGACGTAAAAAGCACGATCACTCTGGAAGAAGAAAACATACAGAATTCCGTGAGCGGGAGTGAACGAGAAGAACTACTGCGAGCCTATCGTCAGACGATGAACATCATTGATGATTTGGAAAGGCGTGTCGCGAATAACGAAAACAGCATCGAAGAACTGAAAAAATATTTCCGGGCTATTCATGATGACAGCGTCAAACCATTGGAAAAAAAAGTCAATTCGCTCGAACTACGAGTAAACTCACTCGAAGCGGGTCTGGACAGTACAAACAGCGTGGTCGAACAGGTTCAGGGCGATGTCGCCTATCTTGGACAGGAAGTGGACGAGACGAATCGGGAAGTCGCAAAGGTTAAAGTCGACGTTAACGATGTCGTGCATGATGTGAAATCCATGAAAACCAAGATTCTGTTTAGTGCGGTTGGCGGGTTGTACTACCGTGGATTCAGATACCGGCTGGATGAATGGGGGGACCGGTACACTTTTTTGCCGTTTACGATGGACTCGTCTCGCGTATTTCATGGCGCGGAAGCGTCTTTGGGATTCTGGATAAACAAGATGATCTATCTGGAGGGCGCGTATCACTTCGTCCCTGAATATATAGACAAGGTCTATACCGACAGCGAGGAATACGATTACGAACTGGCGGTCGAGGGGGGCGGATGGTCGGCAATCGCCATGCTGACATTCCCGACCACGAAAACGCTGTATCTGGAAATCGGCGCGGGCATTGTCGGCAATTCTTATAAAATCACCTATACCGCTTTGGAGAAACACACCGATACCGTCGTGGAAGAGAACCTGCACCGTACCAACAAGCAGGATTTCGTTTGTATCGCCGGACTACGTCTTGGGGAAAACGGAATCTACGGCATCGGCGAGGCGGAGTTTTTATATGATGGTATGGACTACCGAGGCCTCTACTTCCGCTTCGGCCTCCAGAAGACGCTGTGACCCAATTCTTTTATCTTGTCTGATTTCGATACACAGAGTATTATAGGGGCGATATATTTCCTTTTAATATTCCTTGTTCAAAGGGACGGCCTCGTGAGTACATGGGAATACATTGTTGGTATAGCATCTCTGATTGGCGGCATCGCTGTTCTGTATCATATTATTAGATGGTTTATTCGTCGTCCGTACCGGAAGTATTACGATGTCATCTGGAAGCGATCATCGGCATTAAAGCCGCATGATCTATTACAATTACGCGCTAATCCCGGATCAGGATATCGTGATTTTTATGCGTTTCGGGATATTGATAATAATGTCGAAAAACGACTAAAGGATGACCAGCATATTCTGATTGTCGGCAGCCCGCTTGCCGGTAAAACAAGGGCGGTCTTTGAGAATTTAAAAAGGCATAAAAAGCGTTTTGATGTGCTTATTCCAAAAGTCGTAAAATCGTATGATATTGATAAATTTAAAATACCGCCGCAGTTTTTTCCTCGTCGCCCGCGCGTAGTCATATTCGATGACATCGATAAATTCGTATCGGCATATAATTTCAACTATGTTTTTCAAGAATTCGCAAAACAAGACATACTCATAAT
>CAZVNK010000020.1:0-4561 GCA_964628115.1 uncultured Ignavibacteriaceae bacterium
GATGATCACACTGACCGTAATCCCCTTTTGATCGCAATATGATACGATTTCCGAAAGCCGCTGATAATAATCATCGGGATATGTATATCGTTCGAACTGGCTTTGGGCAGTCACCGCGATTTGATACTCCCAGAATTGATCCGGAGTCATATCCGGGCGCTCGATATCGTATTCGGCGTCGAATACGCGTTGCGCCACCAGCATTGCCCCGGCTTTGATCATTACCTTGTCGATGAAATATAAAAACGGATTGGCAAATGTCTCCCTCGCCTGACGGGTCAGGTTGACCGTGTGATAACCGTTGAACATGGGAAAATTCAGCCCGATATAGACGTTTATCAGTGAGGTGATACTGTCGGCGAACCAGAACGTCTCGATCACCTCGTCAAGTGATCCTCCGCCGTACGCGAAATTGAAATACTCCTGGCCGGTTTTCGCCGACATGCGCTGTCAACATAAAGATTTAAATGCGCATTTCGTGGCAAAGCCGTTTTCCGGTGTTTTTTTATTGCAAAACGGTCTGATTACGTATATAGATGAGCATTAACAAGAACAGATTACGACTGCCGGTTTACTGCGATGGTCAGGCCGGACGTTGACTGTATGTACTCTCATATGCGGGGTTATACCGAGTGAAAGTCCCAATAGCTAAAACATACTTCGATGAGCGCGATTTCGAATTGATTCAGGAGCCGCTCAAGTCCGGCTGGGTGGTGCAGGGAAGCTATGTGAAACGGTTGGAGGAATCCTTCGCGCGTTTCACCGAATCGTCGTATGCGGTTGCGGTGACATCGGGAACCTCGGCGCTTCATCTGGCGATGGCGGCGCTCGGGATCGGCCCCGGCGATGAGGTCATTGTCCCGGCGTTCACCTGGATTTCCACCGCCAATGCGGTCGAATATGTCGGCGCAGTTCCGGTGTTCTGCGATATAGATCCGGTGACTTATAATATAGATCTGGCGCAGATCGAAGACAAGATAACCCCTCGCACCAAAGCCATTGTCCCGGTACACCTGTTCGGGTTGGCCTGTGATATGGGCCGGATCGGGGAAATCGCCGATAAGCACGGATTGTTGATCGTGGAGGACGCCGCGTGCGGTCTCGGCGCGAGATTCCGGGGAAAACACGTCGGCAACTTCGGTGATCTGGGCTGTTTCAGCTTCCATCCCCGCAAGGCCATTACCACCGGCGAGGGCGGGATGCTGGTCACGGCCGATCAGAAGCGGTACGAACTGCTTCAGGCTCTTCGCAACCACGGGGCCTCGCTATCGGATTTCGCGCGTCATAACGCCGAACGCGCCTTTTTGCTTTCGGAATACAATTATCTTGGTTATAATTACCGATTTTCAGGGGGCGCTGGGTGTGGCCCAGATGGAAAAGGTCGACTGGCTTTCTACAAAAAGGCGGGAACGAGCGGCTGTATATGATGAATTGCTCAAGGACGTGGACTTTTTGCGATGTCCATCCTGCCCACCGGAAATGATACACGGCTATCAATCGTATGTCTGTCTGTTTGCGCCGGAGCCGGCAACGCCGGATACGCTGGCGGAATTGAACCGGCGACGCGACGATTTGATGGTGGCTATGGAAAAACAGGGAGTGTCCACTCGGCAGGGAACGCATGCGGTCACTCTGCTGGGGTACTATCAGAAGAAATACGGAATCCGCGATGAGGATTTTCCCAAAGCCTGGATGGCGGATAAACTGACAATGGCACTGCCGTTGTACCCCCAGATCACCGATGAGGAACAACAGTATGTGGTCAACACGATCATCTCTGAATATAAGGGGTAAGGATGATTAAGGGAAAAAATATTTTTATCACCGGCGGAGCCGGTTTTATTGCCAATACGCTGATCAGAAAACTGGCCGAGGACAACCATATTGTCGTGTACGACAATTTCCACCGCGACACGCTGACAAACAGCGGTTTTGCCGATCATCCCAACGTTGAAATCATACGCGGCGACGTGCTCGATTATTATTTGCTGAACAGGTCGATGAAAGATGCCGAAATCGTCGTCCATGCCGCCGGAATTGCCGGTATCGACACCGTCATCAAGGATCCCATCCGCACTATGCGGGTGAATATGATCGGCACGGCCAACGTCCTCGAAGCGGCCTATGTCAACGGTGTTTCGGGTCGGGTGCTGGATTTTTCCACGTCCGAAGTTTTCGGATCGATGGCATTCAAGTCGTCGGAATCCGACAATACGGTTGCCGGATCGGCGGGGGAGGCGCGCTGGGTGTACGCCGTCAGCAAACTGGCGGGGGAACACCTGGCCAAGGCGTATCACAGCCAGATGAAACTGCCGACGGTCACTCTGCGGCCGTTTAACGTCTACGGCCCGGGGCAAACCGGCGAGGGAGCGATTCAGGTCTTTATCAAGCGGGCTCTACGTGACGAGGATATCCATATCGACGGCGACGGGAATCAAATTCGGGCCTGGTGCTATGTCGATGACTTCGTGGATTGCATGATGCGCTGTATCGAGGATGAGCGCGCCATCGGCGAAAGTTTCAATATCGGCAACGCCCGCGCCGTCATGACCGTGCTGGGACTGGCCCAGACCGTCTGCCGGGTGCTGGAATCCAAATCGAAAATCATCCATGATCCGCCGCTTTCTGCAGACGTCGAACTGCGCATTCCCAGCGTGAAAAAAACCGAGGAGATGCTGGGATTCAAGGCGGAAATCGATCTCGAGGAGGGCATCAAACGGACTGCCGAATGGGTTGATCAGGTATTGCTCTGTCCCGCATGATACACGCCGGTAAACATACCGAACGGATGCAGAAAGACCTGCAGGAATTTTGCGAAACGGTCGTATACCGTCGTTTTTCGCACTGGCCACGAGTCGGCAACACCGAAGTGGCCGCTTTCCTGACGCGGGAAATGGCCCGATACCGGCAGGCCAGCCGTCTGCTGGAGGTTACCGCCGACGGCCGGTTAGTCGGGGTGTTGGCCTTTCGCGATCTGGACTGGGACACCCGCCATTACGGTTTCGCTTGTATCAGCATTGATTACTTATTGTATGATCATTCTCTTGACGATGACGAAACGCCGGCGATTCTGAACAAATTGCTCGATGAATTTCTCGACTATTGCCGCGCCAACGATATCGCCTATGTTTCGGTCAGTGTCGACAGCGGGGACGCGTCGGTCAATGCCGTATTGCAGGAGCGCGGTTTTCGCGGTATCCTGACCTGGATTGACGGTTTCTTCTCCCGTCACGAAAAATACGCCGATATCGGACCGGAAGAGCAATTCGGACTGATCCAACCGGAAGAAGTTGAATTTTTCAAGGGTATCGCGGCACAATCGTATTTCAAGGGTGGACGATTTTATCTCGACCGCAATTTCGACCGGGAACGCGTCGACCGGATGTACTCATCGTTGGTGGAATCGTCCTATGACAACGGCGACGTCATGCTGGTGTATCGCATCAACGACTGTCCCGCCGGTCTGTATATTTACAAGAAGATCACCGAGTATCCGGCGTTGAACGGTTTACGAGTCGCGGCCGGACGGTTTCTGGTGGTCGATCCCAATCTTCGGCGCAAGAATATTGGCCATGACCTTTTTGTTCAGACCCTGCTTTATTTCAGGGATAAATGCGATCTGATCACCACCGGCCTCGAGGTGCATAATCTGCCGTCGATGAATCTTCATGTCAGGCTCGGATTCGTGTTCAATTACACGCACAATGTCTATCACTGGTGGGCCGACCAGCGGAATCGAAGAAGCCGATGAGTACGGATCAACGAAAAATCGTGATCGTATCGTACGGCCTGGGCAATCTGGGATCGATCAAGAATATGCTGAAAAAGGTCGGCTACCCGTCGGTCATATCCGGCGATCCCGAAGATATCGCCTCCGCCGACAAACTGATTCTGCCCGGCGTCGGCGCGTTCGACAACGGCATGAAACACATTGTCGATACCGGTCTTCTGCCGGTATTGAACCGCAAAGCGCTTGAGGAAAAAACGCCGCTTTTAGGCATTTGCCTGGGCATGCAACTGCTGGCGAAAAGCAGTCAGGAGGGAAAGCTCGATGGATTGGGATGGATCGATGCCGAGGTGATAAAATTCGATTTTACCGATCAGCCGCAACTCAAAATACCGCACATGGGGTGGAATTTCGTGCACAAGGCCGGAGATTCGCCGCTGACCGAGAATCTTGACGGCAAAACGCGTTTTTATTTCGTGCATTCCTATCACGTCGTCTGCCGCAACGCCGACGATATTGTCCTGACCTGCGATTACGGCGGGGAGTTCACCTGCGCGGTGCAACGCGACAATATCATGGGAGTGCAGTTTCACCCGGAGAAAAGCCATCGCTTCGGAATGCAGTTGTTGAAAAACTTCGCGGGAATGGAAGTGCCATGCTACAGGTAAGAGTCATTCCCTGTCTGTTACTGCGCGATCAGTCGCTGGTGAAAACGGTGAAATTCAAGGACCCGTCATACATCGGCGATCCGGTCAACGCCATCAAAATATACAATGAAAAGGAAGTCGACGAACTGATCTTTCTCGATATCACCGCCTCGCGGGAAAAACGTCG
>CAZVNK010000020.1:4609-12098 GCA_964628115.1 uncultured Ignavibacteriaceae bacterium
ATCCGGGAGATCGCCGATGAGTGCTTCATGCCGCTGGCATACGGCGGCGGGATCACAACCGTCGACGACATCAGCGTAATTTTCAACATCGGCGTGGAGAAAGTCTCCCTGAACGCTTCGGCTTTGCACGATCCCGAGCTGGTGCGCTCTGCCGCCGAAACGTTCGGTTCGCAAAGCGTGGTCGTGGCAATCGACGTGAAAAAATCCCTCTGGGGCAAATACGAAGTGTACGACCACGTGGCCGGCAAATCGGCGAAAATCGACCCGGTCGATTACGCCCTGCGCATGGAAGCGCTCGGCGCCGGGGAACTATTGGTGACCTCGGTCGACAAGGAGGGCACCTGGGAGGGGTACGACACCCAGCTATTGAAACGAATCACTTCGGCCGTGCACGTTCCCGTCATCGCTCACGGCGGCGCGGGGAATATCGAGGATTTCGCCCGCGCGGTAGCGGTCGGCGGAGCCTCGGCGGTTGCCACCGGGAGTATGGTGGTGTACCAGAAAAAAGATCTGGGCGTATTGATAAATTTCCCCAGGCGGGACGCCCTGGATGATGTTTTTGACGCCAACGGAATACCGATTAAGTAGGATACCATGACACAACATTGCACGCGATGCGTATACGACGAGACCATTCCCAAAATCACTTTCGACGATGACGGCGTATGTAATTACTGCCGCCTGCACGAACAGATGGATCGCGAGTATCCGACCGGCCCGGAGGGGAGGAAGATTCTCGAAGATATGGCGGATAAAATACGCCGGGACGGCAAAAACAAGAAATACGACGTCGTGATCGGCGTCAGCGGCGGCTGTGACTCGTCGTACATGCTTCATCTGGCCCGCGAGCTGGGCCTGCGGCCGCTGGCGGCGCATTTCGACAACACCTGGAATTCCACCATCGCCGTCGAAAACATCAAGACCATGACCGAGAAGCTGGACGTCGATTTGTTCACGCACGTCGTCGACAACCGCGAGTACACCGGCCTGTTCCGCTCGTTTTTCCTGGCGTCGGTTCCCGAAATCGACACCCCGTCGGATATCTCGCTGGCCACCACGCATTATCTGGCCGCCGAAAAATACGGCATCAAGTACATCTGGGAGGGGCATTGCTTCCGCACCGAGGGTATTACGCCGCCGGGATGGGTGTACATGGACGCCAAGTACGTGCAAACCATTTATCGTCAATTCGCCGACGGCAAAATTAAGACTCTGCCGAATCTCTGGATGCATCGCTGGTTGAAGTGGATGATTATCGATCAGATCAAAAAACTCCGGCCGTTGTACTATCTCGATTACGACAAGGAAGCGGTCAAAAAATTTCTCAGCGACACGTACGGCTGGCAGTGGTACGGCGGGCATCACATGGAAAACCGCACGGCGTATTTCACCAACAATTACTATTTGCCGGAAAAATTCGGTATCAACCTGCGGGTGTGCGAATACTCGGCGCTGATCCGTTCCGGGCAGATGGACCGCGAAACCGCGCTGGCGAAGCTCGAAGAGCCGCGCCCCATGGACCCGGAAATCATCGAGGAGATAAAAAAGCGGCTGGGATTTTCGGATCAGGAGTTCGAGGATATCATGAACGGGCCGCGCAAGAGTTATCGTGATTATAAAACCTACAAACAACGGTTCGAACGCATGCGGCCGTTTTTCTGGCTGATGTACAAACTCGATCTCGTCCCGAAAAGTTTCTACGTGAAATATACGGCCCGGGACGACAATTAGGGATGGACGGCATGGGGGACAATTTCGTTTTCACCTTCGCGAAAATCAAAGAGCATTTCGAGGAGGTGGTCAGGCAAAATTACCGCGTCATTACCTGTCGGGAATACGTCGACTACAAAAAAAGCGGCGCGCGTGACAAAATTCTGGTCAACCGCGTCGATATCGATTTCTCCTGCACCAAAACCCGTCGTCTCGCGGCGATATTCAACGAGTTGAATCTCAAGGCGAGTTTTTTCGTGCGACTGCACGCCCCTGAGTACAATCCCTTCTCATTCGAAAATTACCGTTGCCTGCGCGCCATTCGCGACGCCGGACATGAGATCGGATATCATTCCGAAATTATCGACGAGTCGGTTATCTGGGACGAAGAAGCCTCGGCTTGTCTGAAACGCGACCTTGCGGTGCTGGAGACGATGCTCGACGTGCATATCGACGGGGTCGCCAGTCACGGCGGCATGACCGGTCTGAACAACCTCGATTTCTGGAAAACGCATAAACCGTCGGAATTCGGCCTGCTGTACGAGGCGTACGACGAGTATCCCGAATTCGACCTGTTCAACAATTCGTTTTACGTGTCCGATTCCAACTGGACCAGCTGGAAATGCTATGATCACGGCAAGGTGATCGATGGCGACCGCCGTGATCTTGCCGAGCACTGCCGCGACGATCACCCGGTGATCTACTCGCTGATTCACCCGGACACCTATTTCGACGAACACTTTTACGAGTGAGGGGCGACGCGATGTCGTTTACGCTTGACCAGATCGTGGAACATATCGACGGGGCATATACGGTCATCGGCGATTCCGCCGATAAAACCTGTTCCAATATCCGTCAGACACTCTCTGCCGATCCCGACAGCCTGGTTTTCATCAGCCCAGCGGTGCGGGATCCGAATAATTTGGCGCAAAAAACACTGGCCGGGTTTGTGCTCTGTGACAAATCCGTAACCATTTCCGATGACATGAAAAAATCGCACTGTTTTATCGTGGTCGATGATCCCAAACTGCAATTCGTGAAAATCGGCAACGCCCTGTTCGGCCGCAAATACAAATACGGCATACACCCCACCGCCTATGTCGCGCCCGAGGCGCAGGTGCACGAAAAATCCCACATCGGGCCGTTCACGTACATCGGCAAATGTACTATCGACGAGGGGGGCATTATCGAGGGACACTGCCATATCTACGACGGTGTACGAATCGGCCGAAATGTGTTTATCCAGGCCGGGGCCGTGATCGGCGCGGACGGTTACGGCCATGTCAGAGACAAAGACAATCGCTGGCATCGATTTCCACATGTCGGCACGGTGATTGTCGAGGACAACGTCGAGATCGGCGCCAATACGGCCATTGACCGGGGCAATCTGCAGGACACGATCATTCACACCGGGGCGAAAATCAACAATTTGGTGCATATCGCCCACAACGTTATTATCGGCTGTCATAGCTTTGTCAGTCTTAGCGTCAATATCAGCGGAAGCGCCGTTATCGGCGACGGGGCGTATATCGCATCCGGAGCGAGCATTCGCGACGGAATCACTGTCGGCAATAACGCAATGGTCGGTCTGGGTGCGGTGGTGACCAAAGACGTCCCCGACGGAATCACCGTCATCGGAGTTCCCGCCAAACCGCGTGGATAACGGCCGTTGACGATCATGGATGATAAATACATTTTACAGTATGGCAGTATTACCGGACTGCCGTTTCAGTATGCCCGGGCGGCGCGCCATGTCGGCCTGAGCAGTAAAAACGTCATTGAGGTCAATCGCGATTTCGGCGAACTCAATCGCGGTCTGCCGTTCGACGCCTGCATCGCGGAACCGTCCGATTCCCGCCTGATACGCATTTGTAAAAAGGCGCGGTTTTTTTTCGGCGACGTTATTCCCAACACGTCACTGGTGCACTATTATAGCGACTCGCTGTTCCGGCGCTACCTCGACTGCGGTATCTTAAGCGGCCTGCGCCGCCCGATGGTGATCAGTTTCGCCGGCACCGACGTCCGTCTCGAAAGCGTCGCCCGCCGTCTCAATCCGCACGTGTTTATTCCGCCCTATTCGGCCGGCGAGAAGAAGATCAGAAAGAAGCTGGAGTCGATCGGTAAGTACATCCGCTATGCCGCGACGGATTTCGAACTTGGCGGGTATGTCGAATCGTACTTCGACAAGGTCTTTTATCTCCCGCAACCGGTACATATCGAGAATTTTGCATTTTCGCCGCCTGACCGAAACACCGCCCGCCCGGTTGTCATTCATATCCCGACCAATCGCGAGATAAAAGGAACGGCGTTTATCGAAGCCGCGGTGGAACGGTTGCAAAGCGACGGTCTCGATTTCGAATTTCGACTGCTGGAGTGCAATCTGACACAGGAACAGGTCAAACGGGAAATCGCCGGGGCGGATATCGTCGCCAATGAAATCCGCACCGGATCGTTCGGCGTGTTCGCGCTGGAGGCGATGGCGTCGGGCAAACCGAACATTTCATATATCCGTGAGGATTTGGCGGAAAAATATCCGCCGGAACTACCGAATGTCAGCGCCAATCCCGACACCATATATCAGGTTCTCAAGGATTTGATTCAAGACGCCGACCGCCGCGTTGAAGTCGGAAAGGCGGGAAGAGCCTATGTCGAAAAATATCACTCTCTCGCGACCGTCAGTGAGGAATTGAAACGCATCTATATCGAATGCGGTCTGACCGTTGCATGATGTTTGGGCGATTCCCACTTGTAATATTTAATGTTGTCTCGTCATCCTCCAATTGATATTCTGTCTCAATGAAACGCCTCCTGAAAAACATGTCCATCTACGGTATGGGCAGTATCGCCGCCCGCGCCATTCAGGTGATCCTGCTTCCCGTCTACACCCGGTTTTTATCTCCGGCAAATTACGGCAGTCTGGAACTGGTGTACATGGTGGCGGGAGTGCTGGCCATCATGTACGGTCTTATGATCGGAAGCGGGTATCTTCGCACCTATTACGACAGCACCGATCAGACTCACCGCGACCGCGTTCTCGGCTCGGCGTTCTGGTTCACGTTTTTCTGCGCGATTCTGGCGGGGGGGGCGGCCCTGCTGTTTTCCCGCGATCTCGCCGACGCAGTTTTCGAATTCGAAGGCGGAGGCGCGTTCATCTCGCTGATTGCCGTCGCGACCGCAATCAAGGCGCACAATTACATCTTTTACAATCTCCTGATCGTTCGTGAAAAGGCGAGTACCTATGTTGCTGTCAATATTATCACCATTGTCGTCACCATCGGCATTACCGTCTATTTCGTGGTCTTTTTACATCAGGCGGTTCGGGGAATTTTGCTGGCGCAGGTGATCGCCTACGGTTTGGAGTTCGCACTGCTGGCGTTTTTACTACTGCGCCGAAACATTCTGATATACTCCACCGCCGCCGTGAAAGAGATGCTGGCGCTGTCGATCCCGTTGATTCCCCTTCAGTTGGCGTCGTTCATTCTCACTATGGCCGATCGCTTCTTCTTGCAGGAGTACCGGACGCTCGAAGAAGTCGGTTTGTACTCACTGGCCTATAAATTCGCGTCGATCATGCCTTTTCTGGTGATCGAGCCGTTCAAAGCCTTCGGCCCGCATCTGTTCAGCCTGATCGATCAGCCGGAGAAATGCAAGCGCACCCTGGCTGATTTCACGCGTTATTATATGGCCGGTAGCGTCCTGTTCGCGCTGGTGATCGCGATGTTTTCGCGCGAAGTCATCATGCTGATGTCCACTGCGGAATACTATGACGCCCATCGCGTCGTCTTCCTGCTCTGCCTTTCGTACGTCTTCTACGGTCTGACCAGTCTTACCGGGTATGCCATCAATATCGTGAAAAAGAACTGGATTATCGGGCTGTCCTGGCTGATCGGCGCCGCGCTCAACGTCGGTCTGAATTTCATCCTGATTCCGGCCTATGGCATGGTGGGAGCGGCGGTGGCTACTATTGCATCGTACTTAGTGGTCGCGCTGGGACGCCTGATCATTATCCGGCGCGTGTATCCGGTCCCGTTTGCCTACGGGGCGTTTATCGGCGTGGTGATTGCCGGAACGATCGTTTATACGGCATCGACCTGTTTGCACTTCACCCCGGCCGTCAGCGTGATCGGCAAAACAATCCTGTTGGCGTTGTTTGCGGTCGGGATAGTATACGGTTATCTGACCGCCTCCGAACGCGCCGAAGGCCTGCACCTGCTGCGTTCCCTCCGACATCGCTTTATTACGAAAGCATAATTTCTTTCCCTGATATTTCATGTCGAAAAGACGGTGATTATTCGTACTGTTTTTGTTGATTTTCCAATAGTGTTTCATTGCTTATAGCGTGGCTGTTGATGTTGTCGATATGACTAAAATCTAATGGTGTGAAATTATGCGGGCTGAAAATATAACAACGGGACAAGCAGGAAACGGAACACAGGCATGTTACAGGCTATCATAAAAAAAGGACGAGCGGTGGCGGAGGAAGTGCCCGCTCCGTTGGTGTCGACGGGCGCGGTGCTGATCAAGGTCGTCAATAGCTGTATTTCCGCCGGAACCGAACTCGGTGGCATTCGGGCCAGTGGGCAGTCGCTGATCCGCCGGGCGCTCGATCAGCCGGATAAAGTCAAAAAGGCCCTGCGCATGGTGCGGGAGGTCGGCTTGTCGAAGGCCTACGAAACCATCACCGGCAAACTCGAAAGCGGGATCGCCACGGGATATTCGCTGGCCGGGATCGTTATCGGCGTCGGCGAGGGAGTCTCCCGGTTCAAACTCGGCGACACGGTCGCCGCCGCCGGAGCGGGAGTCGCCAATCATGCCGAGTTCGTCGACGTCCCGGAAAATCTGGTCCTGCCCATTCCGCATGACATGAGTTTCCGCGATGCCGCCACGGTGGCGCTGGGAAGTATCGCCATGCACGGTGTTCGCCGCGCCGACCTGAACATGGGCGAATTCGGAGTCGTGTTCGGAACCGGCATCATCGGTTTGCTGGCGGTACAGATGCTGAAACTGTCCGGCGTACGTGTCGTCGCGGTCGATCTTGACAACGATCGTCTGGCGGTCGCCTCTGCGCTGGGCGCGGAACTGATCGTCAATCCCCGTGAAACCGATGCCGTCGATACCGTCCGCAATTTTACCGGAGGCTTCGGCGCCGACGTCGTATTGTTCACCGCCGCCACGGCCAACAGCGATCCGCTGACGCAGTCTTTCCGGATGTGCAAGAAAAAAGGACGAGTGGTGCTGGTCGGTGTGGCCGGGATGAATCTCAACCGTGAGGATATCTATCCCGGCGAAATCGATTTTTTGATCTCGACCTCGTACGGCCCGGGGCGCTATGATGACCGCTATGAACAAAAAGGGTACGATTACCCGTACGCTTATGTTCGCTGGACCGAAAACCGCAACATGGCCGAATACCTTCGGCTGGTGTACCGTGCGCAGATCAATCTGGAACCGCTGTTCGGCGATGTGTATCCGATCGATCGCGTGGATGAAGCCTTTGCGGTATTGCAGGACACCGAACGGCGGCCGATTCTGGTCAGTCTCGATTACGGTGAACCGGATTCCGACGATCTGCTGAAACTGTCCGGGCATCGACGCAAAATTACGATTGCCTCGAAAGTCGTACCCTCCGGGTTGGTCCGGGTGGCGCTGGTCGGCGCCGGCGGCTTTGCGACCACCATGCACCTGCCGAATTTGCAAAAGCTGTCCGATAAATACGCCTTGCGCGCCGTGGTCGACCGCGATGGCCACGTCGCCAGAAGCGCCGCGCGGCAGTACGGCG
>CAZVNK010000020.1:12134-13375 GCA_964628115.1 uncultured Ignavibacteriaceae bacterium
ACGACAGCCATGCCGAATTGATTCTGAAGGCCCTGCGCGCCGGCAAGCACGTATTTGTCGAAAAGCCGCTGGCGGTTTCCGAAGCGCAGGTTGCACGAATCAGGGAATTTTATGAGTCGTCGCCGTCGGCGGAGCCGCCGCTGGTGATGGTGGGATTCAATCGTCGCTTCAGTAAATACGCGACGGAAATCAAACGCCATACCGCCGGGAGAATCAATCCCCTTTTCGTGCGATATCGCATGAACGCCGGGTATATTCCCCCGGAGCACTGGGTGCATGAAAACCGGGGACGAATCGTCGGTGAGGCTTGTCATATTATCGACTTGATGACATTTTTGACGGAGTCCGAGATAACCTCGGTCGGCTATGAATCGCTCACGCCCCGAAACGAACGGTTCGACTCGTCGGATAACGTCGCGATCACGCTGGCGTATCGCGACGGATCGGTGTGCAGTATCGACTATTTCGCCGTGGGAAACGCGGATTTTCCCAAAGAGAACATGGAAGTGCATTTTGACGGCAAAACCATCGTGCTGGATGATTACACGTCCCTGCGCGGCTATGGGATTCGGGTCAACGCGATCACCGATACTGTCAGCCAAAAAGGCCAGCGCGAAGAACTCGAATGCCTGCATGACGCGTTAACGAAAAAACAAAAAGAATGGCCGATTGCCCTGTGGGATTTGTTGCAGACCACGGAAATCACACTGGCAATCACCGCCGTAAAATAAAAAACCGTAAACAACCAGTGTCATGATACAAACCGACCGCCTGTCATGGCTTCGCAAAGCGTTTTCTTACCCGCCGCACGTCGCGGCCCGCAAGCTGGTGGTGAAATTACAGGCGCGATCCACGGATCGAAAGCGACGCGCGCGCGATTTGGCTTTCTGTCCGCGTCTGACCGAAACGATCACTCCCATAATCGATTCACTCGTTGACATATCCCGTCTTGACTGTTCCGGTCTGCATCCCGAAACGGTGGCGTATCTTGCCGATATGTACCTTGATCATCGGTTTGATCTTTTGGGAAGCGGATGGGTGAAGAACAGTTACGACAGCAAGGTCGCCGGTGTGGAGGGATTTCGATACGATGACCATCCCGAAATCGCGGAATTCGCCCGCGACGGCGATTTTGCCTGCGGAGACGGTGTGGATTTGGCGGGTTTGCGGGCCTTGGCCGACGAATGGCTGACCACGACCGCCGGCACGCCGGCAACCTTCAACCGCGCCGCCGACGCCAA
>CAZVNK010000020.1:13385-13709 GCA_964628115.1 uncultured Ignavibacteriaceae bacterium
GGCTTCGTCCCGCTGATCTACATGTCGCAGCAGGACGGCGACTGGCTGAAAGCCATCCTCGCCCCGGCGCATCTGGAACGCAGTCGGGGAATCTGGAGGAGAATACAAACTCCCTATGAACCGATCGACTGGCAAAAGGACTGTAAAAGCGGCTATCGCTGGGATGTCGCATCGTGGTACAAAGATCAGTGGGTCGACCTTCCGGGGGTGGATATCAAAACTCCCTGGGAGACGGCGCGTCTGCAACATCTTCCGCAGATGGCGCTTTTCGCGCTGGTGTGTCCCGAAAGACGGGATGACATCCTCCGCGAATGCCGAAATCAG
>CAZVNK010000020.1:13719-15591 GCA_964628115.1 uncultured Ignavibacteriaceae bacterium
CCGCCAATCCGCCGCGCATGGGTGTCAACTGGACCTGCACCATGGACGTCGCCATCCGCGCCGTGAATATCCTGCTGGCGTATGATTTCTGCCGGCAGTTGGACGATGCCGGTCAGTACTGCGACCATACGCTGAATAAAATCGTCGCCGAATCCATCTATGAACATGGACAGCATATCGTGCACAATCCGGAATGGTCGGAACGGCTGGCCAACAATCACTATCTGGCCGATCTGACCGGCCTGCTGTGTATCGCGAGGTATTTGCCGCGAACCCCCGAAACCGATTGCTGGCGGGCGTATGCCGCGCAGGAGTTGCTTTTCGAAATGGAGCGGCAGTATTATCCCGACGGCGGCAATTTCGAATCATCGACCTCCTATCATCGCCTCAGTACCGAAATGATGACGTTCGCCACGGCGATGATTATCGGCATGAACCAGTACGATCGGAAGGCGCTGACCGAATACAATCCGCAATTGTGGCCTTTCAATCCATCGCTGAAACCGCCATACGAACAGGAATACGACATCATCAATACTCAGGTTTTACCCGATTGGTATTTCGAACGGCTGTTTCGCGCCGGACGGTTGACCATGTATCTGACCCGGCCCTCCGGCGACGTCGCTCAGATCGGCGATAATGACAGTGGACGGCTGTACCGATTGACTCCGGTGGGACGTTTTCTCGACATGGCATCCGCCCTTGACAGGTATGAAAATCTCAAAGAGCAGAAATACCCGGAAAATAAATATTGGGATACCGACGATTGTTGTCAGGTTCCGCTGTTGTCGGCGATGGCCGGGCTTTTTAAAAATCCCGATCTGGCGATGGTGGGGGACGAGTTCCCCCTGGAGCGAAGCCTGATCTCCGCACTCGCCGGAGGAGCGACCATTGATGATATGGATTGTCCCGAAGACATTCAGACGTCCGGCGAAACGTATGATTATCAATCACTGCCGCATCGGGAGGAAACGACGTATACATCGGATCATAAGACCGAATACGCTTTGACCGATGGTTTGTCCAGTCGTGCTTTTCCCGATTCGGGTCTGTACGTTTTCTGGTCGCGCCGAATGCATTTAACCGTCTGCGCCACCCCGGTCGGGCAGGACGGTGTCGGCGGGCACGGCCATAATGACAAACTGTCGTTCTCATTATATCTTGACGGCATTCACCGAGTCGCCGATCCGGGGACGTATCTCTATACCGCTCTTCCCGAACGCCGCAATGAATTCCGCAGTGTCCGCGCTCACAATACCATCATCGTGGACGATTGTGAGCAAAACCGTTGGCGCGAAGGGCGTGCGGGGCTGTTTGCCATGAGCGACGAAACCGTATGCGACCTGCTTGAGCTGTCCGATCGCAGTATCACTCTGCGGGTGCGATATCGGAATGTCGTCCATGTCAGGAGATTCAAAATTTCCGAGGATGTAATCACCGTCGTCGATTATTGCAATCATCTCTTTACGGTTAATCGCGACGATTACGAGTTCTTCTCCTCAGGATACGGCAAACTGGAGCGACGGACTCGATGAAAGTCCTTTATTTCTCCGATGCCGGTCCGCAATTGAGTGTGTTCGCTTCACAGGTTTTGGGAATGGTGAACGCCTGGCGACAAGTCGCCGACGTCGATCTGGTATACCGACAAAAAGGGGAGACGGACCGCTCGGTCGATGGTCGCCCGCTTCGGCAGGTCGGTTCGCTTTCACGGATTCTGCTTCGACGCGAAATCGCACTGAACGACCTTCCCGATTTGATTCGCGACTATGATCTGATTCACTGTCGCGGCGCGCTGACCACCTGGATGGCGCTTCAGGCGCGCCGACGCATGGGGAAAAACGGCCCGCGTGTCCTGTTTGATTGCCGTGGACT
>CAZVNK010000021.1:0-6225 GCA_964628115.1 uncultured Ignavibacteriaceae bacterium
TGCCGCGGAGATTTTGCAGAAATGCAGAAATGCTTATTCCGGCACGCTGTCGGTCGACGGTGTTCTGGCGCCCGGTATCGAACGGTACCTCAGCATGGCAAGTCAAATGCTGGACGTGCACATCATCACCGCCGACACCCACGGTAAAGCCCGCGAACAACTGGCGAAAGTCAACGCCACGGTGCACATCCTCGACGGTGATCTACACGATGCGGTAAAGGTCGATTATATCACCGAACTCGGCGCGGAGTATTGTATCGCACTCGGCAACGGGAATAACGACGTCGGCATGTTGCAGGCCGCCCGTATCGGAGTGGCGGTGATACTCGAAGAGGGGTGTTCGACTACTGCATTGCAATCCGCCGATATCGTGGTGCGTTCCGCCGCCGATGCGGTCGACCTGGTGCTTAATCCCAACCGCCTGAAAGCGACTCTCCGCTGTTAGAGATATCATGCACTGCCCCAAATGCGAACAGGACGGGATTGCCAATCGGTTGCACCATCATTGGAACAATATCTACAAATGCCCCAACGGGCATGTCTTTGCGTTGAAGATCTCCCCTACGTCAGACGGCCGAATTTGTACGCTGGTGTTGATCGATCCCGAATCCGACGATCAGGAATGGACGATTGACATCGGTGACGAGTAGTACGATTTGTCATTGCGAGAAGCGCAATCCATAGGGTGTGTCATTGCCGTAAATATTATCTAATTCGAGGATAGTCCTGTAGCCCACCGCTTGCGGTGGGGCGAATAGAATAACAATCCGACAATCCCACAGCAGAGCTGTGGGCGACCAGTCCACAAAGGATTTAGATGTAGGTCGAAATCTCGAAGAGTTTCGACATCTTTTTGTACCGATAAAAGCGATCGTCGAAACACCCTCCCTCACGTTGTTCGGGAGGGAGATTTCGACCTACGGTTTTTTCTATCGCGACATTGAATAGTACTAGATAAACAAGGCGGAATCGTATGATTCCGCCTTGTATGACTTAATGATAAAACCGGCTTTGTTATTCCACCGTCACGCTCTTGGCCAAATTGCGGGGCTGGTCGACGTCGCATTCGCGCAGAACCGCGATGTAATACGCCAAAAGTTGCAATGGGATGATCGACAAGAGCGGCGTGAACAGGTGATAGGTGTTCGGCACGTATATCACGTGCTTGACCTTGTCGGCGATTTCGGTGTCGCCTTCGCTGGCGATAGCGATGACGTTGCCGTGCCGGGCCTTGACCTCCTCGATATTGGACAGCACCTTGTCGTACACCGGGTCTTTCAGGGCGATCACCACCACCGGCATATTCTCGTCGATCAAAGCGATCGGGCCATGTTTCATCTCAGCCGCCGGGTAGCCCTCGGCGTGAATGTATGAAAGTTCCTTGAGTTTGAGCGCTCCCTCGAGAGCGACCGGGTAATTGACCCCGCGTCCGAGATAGAGGAAATTGTTGTGCTGATAATACTGCTCGGCAATTTTCTTAATCGCATTCTCGTTTTTCAGAATCGTTTCGACCTGTCCGGGAATGGCGTCGAGTTGCTTGATCAGTTCCATCCCCTTGACCGGCGACACCTGGCGCATCCGTCCCATCAGCAGGGCGATCGTGGCCAGCACCATCACCTGCGACGTGAAGGCTTTGGTCGAGGCCACGCCGATTTCCGGGCCGGCGTGGGTGTACACGCCGCCGTCGGTTTCGCGGGCGATGGACGATCCGACCACGTTGCAAATACCCAGCACCGTGGTTCCGGCGTTTTTCGCCTCGCGCAGGGCCGCCAGCGTATCGGCGGTTTCTCCGGACTGGCTGATGACGAACAGCAGGGTCTGCTCGTCGATTATCGGCGAACGATAACGAAACTCGGAAGCGTACTCCACCTCGACCGGCACTCGCGCCATTTCCTCGATCATGTACTCACCGATCAGCGCGGCGTGCCACGACGTCCCGCAGGCGGTGATAATGATACGTTCGATCTTACGGAGTTCATCGTACTGCAGATTGAGTCCGTTCAAACGCGGCATCCCTTCCTCGAAATTCAGCCGTCCGCGAATGGTATTGCCCAAAGTTATGGGTTGCTCGTGAATTTCTTTCAACATGAAATGCTGATAGCCGCCTTTTTCGATTTGATCGAGCGACATCGATACTTTTTCGATCTGGGGAGTGCATTTGATTTTGTCGCGGGTGGTGATTTCGAATCCCTTTGACGTGACCGTGGCGATTTCACCTTCCTTGAGATACACCGCGCGATCGGTGTATTTCAATATGGCGGAAACATCGGACGCCACGAAATTTTCGCCGTCGCCCTGCCCCACCACCAGCGGCGACCCCTGGCGGGCGGCCACGATGGTATCCTCGGAATGCGAACAGATCACCGCGATTCCGTAGGTTCCCTCCACCTGCGACAGCGCGTTGCGCACCGCCTCGGTGAGATCACCCTCGTAATACTCCTCGACCAGGTGCACCAGAACTTCGGTATCGGTTTCGGTGTCAAACGTATGTCCCTGATTTTGCAGATATGCTTTCAGGGCGCGATAGTTTTCGATAATTCCGTTGTGCACGAGTGCGATTTCATGTTTGCTGTCAAAGTGCGGATGAGCGTTGATCACGCTCGGTTCGCCGTGAGTTGCCCAGCGGGTATGCGCGATGCCGTGAGTCGATGGATAATCCTTGCCTTCGATGATTTTTTCCAGGCAGGTGATTTTGCCGGCGCATTTTTCCGCGATCAATCCGTTGCCCTCCTGGGCGAGAACGAATCCCGCGGAATCGTACCCCCGATATTCCAATCGCCGTAATCCATCAAGGAGAATCGGCAGGGCCTTCTGATTTCCCGTATATCCGACTATTCCGCACATGCTCGTATCCTTATGTCAAAAAGGTCATGACTTCGTCCCTGATCAGCCGCGACAGCTTGTTGGAATCGGTCTCCACGATCAGGCGATAAATCGGTTCGGTATTCGATTTGCGAATCTGAAACCATCCGCGCGGAAAATCGAAACGAAGTCCGTCCCTGCGGTCAATCCGCAACGTGTCGAAGCTCTTTTTCGCCGCTTTCTCCATTTTCGCGACTTTCTGCTCAAAACGCGGGGGAAGCGGCGCCTTTTGCTTTATAGTGTAATATTTCGGCAGGGTTCCCACCAAACCTGAGACAGTATGTCCGCTTTCCGCCAGTAACGAGGCCACCATCGCTGACCCGACCATCGCGTCGCGCCCGGCATGAAACGCCGGATAAATCACGCCGCCGTTGCCCTCGCCGCCGATCACCGCCCGATGACGACGCATTCCGGCAACGACATTGGCTTCTCCGACCGGGGTATACAGCGTTTTCGCCTTCGCTGTGGCGGCAACGTCCTCGGTAACCCGTGAGGTCGACAGATTCACCACTACTTTGCCGCGTTTTTTGGCAAGCACGTGTTTGACCGCCAGCGCCAGGGTCAATTCCTCGCCGATGGGGTGTCCCTGTTCATCGACCAGCGCCAGCCGGTCGGCGTCTGGATCGCACGCCATCCCGATATCGGCTTTATGTTTTTTCACCGCTTTGGCCAGCATGGTCAGATTTTTAGGAATCGGTTCGGGTTGATGCACGAAATCTCCGTTGCCGAGGCAGTTGATCCGAATCACTTTTACGCCGAGTTTTTCCAAAAGAAGCGGCAGGGCTTCCGAGCCGGCGCCGTTGACCGCATCGACCACGACTTTAAGTTTTCTGCGCTTGATAGCGGGTTTGTTGATAATCGTCAGGCCGACCACCGCCTTGATATGTCGGTCCACCCAGGTGAAATCCTCGGTGATCATCCCGATTTTGTTATAGGCTTTCAGGGCATAGGCCTTTTTCTCGTGGATCTTGACCAGTTTGTCCAGAAAGGCTTTGTCGATGAATTCGCCTTTTTTGTCGAAAAATTTCAGGGCGTTCCACTGTGACGGATTATGGCTGGCGGTGATGCAAATACCTCCGGCCGCTTTCAGGCCGGTGATGGCGATTTCCACCGTGGGAGTCGGCACCACGCCGATATCGACCACATCGATTCCGACCGACAATAGTGCCGATATGACGGCATGTTTGCACATCTCGCCGGTGACCCGACTGTCTCGCCCGACCACCACTTTGCCTTTTTTGATAACCGTCCCGTACGCGGCGGTGAATCCGGCGAGTGACATCGGATCCAGTCCCGGTCCGATGACGCCGCGAATTCCCGACGTTGAAATCATTAAATGTGTACTCAAAGAAATATCCCCGTTAAAATAACACTATCCCATGATAATTAAATAACATACGCCCCAAACATCCAAAATGCAAATGACAATATACAGCGGACGTGTGCTAAGTTGTTGACATTGTCGGCAACAGCGGCGTATTTTATAGGACAACTGGATAAAAGTCAAGGTTTATGGCGTGTCGGTTTTTCTTTTTAACGATCAGGAATTACATTACGAGTGTTCCGGCGCGGGCGATTTCGCCCTGGTGTTTATTCATGGACTTGGCGGCGTCGGCGAGTCATGGAAATTCCAGCGGGAGTTTTTTCAAAACACCTACGAGGTTATTACGGTTGACCGGTTCGGTCACGGACGGTCAACGACCGATATCGACCCGGTTTTCGCGGCGCGAACCGACGCCGAAGCGATCGACGCGCTGATGCGCTCGATGATTCAAAAGCCCTTTTTCGCCGTCGGCCACAGTTTCGCATCATCCATCCTGCCGGAAATGATTCGTCTGGAAAATCCGCTACTCAGGGGGATCGTGTTTGTCGACTGCGTGTATCAGGGATTCGACGATATAATCGACACCCGGGTCACGTTCGGCTCCACCATGCTGGAATACGATGACGAACGGCTGAAACTCAAGGCCGATGCCTGGTATACCGGGCTGATCGGGCCGGCAGTGCCGGAACAGACCAAATTGATCATGTCCTCGTTTGAGCAAACCGACTATCGCTGGATGTTCCGCGCGGTGGCGGGATGCCGGGACTACAATCAAAAACATCCGGCGGCGACAACGCCGATAATCGAAACCCTGCCGATTTTGATTTGTGAGGCGGAGCACGGAACCGGCGACAGTCTTCGTAAATCATGGATAAATCGTTTCAAGGACGCGCAGTATTATCTTTTCGATGATGCGCATCACTTTTTTTTCATCACCGAATCGGACAAATTCAACCGCATACTCGATGAATTTCTAAGTCAACATATGCCGTAACCGTTTGCAGTCAATTGTCAGCTATTGGATGCCCGTTTGCACATTCGGCAGTTTTTTTCACACCATGCAAAATGCAACACACCCCGTAAGTCGTTGCATCGTAACCTCATAAGACATATCTCCATTTAGCCTCCATTTGGTACGCCACTTGAGCTATTACCCGTCAGGGATAATGCTTATGAAAACTACCAGGGGCAAAATAACAATCGCCATACTCATCGGAGTCCTGCTTGTCGCCGGTTCGGCATTCGGCGTGCGCCAAACCATAAGCGGCCGGGCGCTTGACCAAAATGATAGACCGCTGATCGGCGCGACCGTCCTGCTGTTTTGCCATGACCAGTACATCACCGGAGCCGCGACAGATACATCCGGCGCTTTCTCATTCTCACTGAACGATTCTCTTCTCACGGCATTGGAAATCAGAATCTCATCGGTCGGCTACACCACGCTGACTCATTCCTATCGACCGGAAATCGACTCGTCCACGATGATATTGTATCTCGATGAAAACGCCATTCAACTGAACCGGATTTCCGTCCGACCGATCCGCGAAGCCAATCTTGCCCAACTCAACCTGAGTTCCGCCACGATTTCACGACAGTCACGCCATTCACTCGTTGCCACCAACCCGGTCGCCGCGGTCAAACAACCGCAGGTGATGCGCGAAGGATCGAGCCATTCCTCGAAACTGCGCGTTTACGGAACCAGCCCGACGTACTATCTCAACGGAACCGCCATCGGCTATGACCCGAATCATTACGGTATGTTCAGCATTATTCCCGGAACCGCCCTGAGCAATCTCACGGTGTATCCACTCGGAACCGACGCATCGTTCGCGCTTCCCGCCGCGGTCACGATGGATTCCCCGCAGACGTTCTCGCATCGCCGGGAGGGATCGGTCAATCGTGCGACCACCGACGCCACCGCCACCAGCCCGGTCGGCACCTATGCGGTGACCGCCAGCGGCCAGTCGAGCGACAACTACGCCATCAGTTTCGTGGGGGGCACCCTCAGCCTCGAAGCCGCCGCGCTCAGCGTCATTGCC
>CAZVNK010000021.1:6235-14849 GCA_964628115.1 uncultured Ignavibacteriaceae bacterium
CGATGGGACTGGGAACCGACCGGTATTTCGTTACGGCGTCGGTGCGCAAATCGGTCCTCGACAAGCTGGTCGATCAACTCAACGTCGACACCGACCGCGTCAGTATTCCCCCGACGAACTTTCAGGATATTTTTGTCTCATCCGGTCTGCGGCTGTCACCGAACACCCGCCTGCTGTTCGACCACTATCAGGTGCGCGACTATTTGTCGTACCTGCTCGATCCGACCGAACTCAATCCCGACGGTATCGACACCTATCAGCACACCGACGAGAAATACTACGGCGCGCAGTTGCGGACTGTCGGACGGCATGTCAATTTCAAACTACAACTGTCGGCCCGGTCCAGTTATGAAGTCTATCAGGCACATCCCCCGGAAAATAAAGACGGGAACGACTATCACGTGTATTTACGCAGTGAACGTCGCACCTATCAGGCCGCGACCGAAACCGGTCTTGATTTCGATTCCTGGCGGATTTCTGTCGGTGATCAGGGGCAGTATATCGCCGATCGCGATATCGTCATGGATCAGTATGGTTGGAATTTCCTTCCCCCCGACGCCGCCAGTGACAATCCTTTTCTGTACCAGTACGAACTGAACGAATCGTATCGTGACTATGTCGCGCACGACCACGAATTCAACAATGCCGCCTATGTCACGATTGCCTATCGTTTCGCGCACGGTAAAATTTCCAGCGGTGTCCGCCATGAGTATTTCGGCAATCTCGGAAAAAAACAGGAACTGGTCAGCCGTCACACCCTGACCTTGTATCCGGCGGAAAATCATCAGGTGGAATTATTCTACGGCACATTCGCGGAGAGTCCCGCCAACAAAATCATCCAGCCGTATCAAGTACCGATTCACGATAATCTGGGAAATTTACAGCCGGTGATGACCGAACTGATGGCGGTGAAATACGCCTATGGGCCGCTCAGTCTCGATGTCTTTCGCAAAACCATCAACGGACTTCCGGTGTTGACGCCGGACTTCAGCGAGGTTGCCGACGACGGCACGATCGGCGAGGGTTTTATCACGATGCAATCATCGGGGGAAATCCGGTTTTACGGCGCCAATATCGCCCTGGCAGTGGAACGGCTTCCTTATGTGCACGGTTCGGTTCAGATGTATTACGGGTATTCACACGCCGACAAAATCGTGGGGAATGTCACCATGCCATACGAACTCAACGCCGAGCATCGGTTTTACGTGTCGTACGGCCGACGACTGGTCGGATGCATGAGTTTCGGGACGGAACTGTCGGCTCGTTCCGGGTATTATTACACCCCGGTTCGGACGGTTGATTATTCCAAGGGATTGAACCGGTACTCACAGAAGTACTATGAAAGCAGTCTGCAAACCGAAAATACCGAGCGATTCCCGGTCAATTGCACGCTCGATCTGCATCTCGATTTCGATTTCGGCGACACCGAGTTGTACCTCGGGGTTTCCAATATCACCAATCACGACAATCCGATTATCAATTCCTCCGACGGGTATATATACGACGCCGGCATTTTGCCGAATATCGGTTTGAAATATTCATTCTAAAAAATAAACCCGCCCTTTCGGACGGGTTGGTATATCGGTACAATCGCATCACGACTAGATGTCGAATCCTCCTTCATACAAATCGGCATGCGCCGGTGTGGCCCTGAGATGATAGGTCTTGGCCCAGGCTTTCATTTCGGTTTCGGCGTACGTGGCGATCTCCTCGGCGTACACCATATCCAGGTCCTCAGCCGCAACCAGCCAGAAATAAGTCCAGGCCCCGTGTTCGAACGGCGGCCAGTCGTATGAACTGGAAGTGGTCGATGCGGTCGCCATCATGGTGCCGGCTTCGGCATCACCAAGGAAATCACCGATCACACAGCAATCCAGCGTCATGGTCTTTTTCGTACAGTTGACGGCATTGAAATACTGCATGACATAGCCATGTGTCATATAGTACAGGTCGGCGGAAATAATCGCCGAACCGTATGTCGGAGCATCGGCGCCGTGTCCGGAATAACAGAATTCGACTTCATCGCCGGGAACGGCCTGATCGATCAGCCACTGCAAACCGGCGGTGATGTCATCGGCGGTGGCGGCGCCGTCGAGGTCCATTCTCACCGTGAAGCCCTGACTCTGGAAATAACTTTTCATCGCAACGGCGTCGTCATCGCAATACTGCAGATCGTTGACCGTGCCTTCATAATCCGAGATGCCGACAATATACACGTACTTGTGCGCCGGATTGGGATTGGGATCGTCACCAACCGGATCGGGAGGCGGCGGAGTCGGTTTCTTGTCCAGACTCGGCATCAGCGCGGGTTGCATGATCGCCATTTGCACCTCGGCCTGCGGGCGCAATTCGATGAATTCCGGGCGCTGGGTCATGGCACCGATATCGGTGGTATCGGAATTGTTGACGGTGGGTGATTGACTGCATCCGAACAGCATCATGAGTGCAATGCTGACGGCAAAAAGCGTGAGTAGCTTTTTCATGGTTCTCTCTCCATTCACTAACGTTGGCGTGATGCGACCGTGCGGCCGCAAGGTTAGCTACGATTCGACGGTGTTATCCTCCTTTCTCTGCAAGGCAATGCCCTGGTGTCGACGTTTCCGTAAAGAGAGAGATCCGAGATACACGTAATTCATGAATGGTAATATAGAAATTAAATAATAGTTTGAAAAGGTCTTTTTTCTTTACTGTCGTGCCAAAACCTTCACCATTCGGCGATGGATTTTGCCGTTGGTTGCCAGGATATATTTATCGTATATCGAATATTTCGCACCCGAGAAATCGGTCACTTTTCCGCCCGCTTCGGTTACGATTACGATCCCGGCGGCGGTGTCCCAGGGATGCAGTTTCAACTCCCAGAAACCGTCGAATCGCCCGCAGGCCAGATAGCACAAGTCCAGCGCGGCCGATCCGGCCCGCCGTATTCCCCGCGCCAGTTTGGCGAAACGCCGGAATTGCTTGAGATTGTCCTCGCGCGATGAACCGATATCATACGGAAACCCGGTCGCCAGAAGCGAATGATCCAGTTTGGTTTGTTCGGTGACGGCTATTTTCCTTCGATTCAGCCAGGCGCCCGCGCCCCGGTACGCGCTGAACAACTCGTCGCGCATCGGATCGTAAATGGCGCCGAGTATCATTTCGTCCTGATACTCGCAGGCGATCGAGACGCAGAAAAACGGAAAATTATGCGCGAAATTGGTGGTCCCGTCAAGAGGATCGATGATCCACTTGAATTCCGATCCGTTGTCGATACTCGCTTTCTCCTCGGTCAGGATCGAATGATCGGGATACTCGCGCTTTATGTTGTCGATAATAAAACTCTCCGATGCCAGATCGGCATCGGTAACCAGATCGACCCGTCCCTTAAGCTCGATGCGGTGATGTTGTCGGGCCTTTTTGTCGAGGATTTCCCCGGCGCCAAGCGCCGTGATGCGGGCGAATCCGGTTAGTTTGCGAAGGTGGTGAGGTGAAATCATGGATTAAATCGCGGTCCTTACGCTTTCCTGTTTGAATTGCATTTGATATAGTTTATAGTAAATACCTTTTTGCTCCAGCAGTTCGTGATGTTTGCCCATTTCACGGAGCTTTCCGTGATGCAGGACAATAATCTTGTCCGCCTTCTCGATGGTCGAGAGACGATGGGCGATCATGATCGCGGTGCGATTTTCAAGCAAATTGTCCAGCGCTTTCTGAATCAACTTTTCGGTCGCCGTATCGACTGAACTGGTGGCCTCATCGAGAACCAGAATATCGGGATTGAACGCCAGCGCCCGCGCAAACGACAGCAGTTGTTTCTGGCCGGTCGACAAGGTCGCGCCGCGCTCTTTGACCTCGGCCTGCAAACCACCCTCGCTATCGGTGACGAAATCATACAAATCGACTCGCCTCAGAGCGTCGCGGATTTGATCGTCGGTGATATTTTCGTTGCCGAGACGAATATTGCCGGCATAGTCGCCCGAAAAGATAAAGACGTCCTGCAATACCAATCCCAACTGCTCACGCAGAATGCCCAACGGAAGATCTTTCAATTCCACGCCGTCAAGTTTGATCTTTCCCTTCTGATAATCATAAAAGCGAAACAGCAGTGACGCCAGCGAGGTTTTCCCGGCCCCGGTCGCACCGACAATGGCGACTTTCTCGCCCGGTTCGACCGTAAAGGTCACATCCCGGAGTACCGGCTCATCCGGATTATATCCGAACCAGACGCCTTCGAACTCGATTTTGCCGGTAAACCCTTTTACCGGGGACGCTTTTTGTTCATCTTTTTGATCCGGCTCGGTATCCAGCAATTTGAAAATACGCTCCGACGACGCCATCGACGCCTGAAGGATATTATATTTCTCGGCCAGATCGCGGATCGGATGATAAAAGCGCTGAACCAGTTGAATAAACGCCACCAATTCGCCGAAGGTCAACGCCGCCGCGATGATTTGCAAACCCCCATAATAAATAAGCACGGCCAGTGAGATAGAGCTGATAAGCTCCACCGCCGGGAAAAACGTGGCATAGTAATAAATCGACCGAAAATGAGCATCGCGCAATTGTGCATTAATTGTGGAAAACCTGTCGAAAATGCGCTTTTCGCGGGCAAATAATTGAATAATGGTCATTCCGGTGATGTGTTCCTGCACGAAAGCGTTCAATCGAGCCAGCCGGGTGCGGACTTCGCGGTAAATCGTACGGACTTTTTTGCGAAAAATCGCGGTCGCCAGAATCAGCAACGGCAAAACCATGAAGGTCAACAGGGCCAATTGCCAGTTGTAATACAAAAGGGCGATGATAATCCCGATCAGCGTGATAATATCACCGAAAACCGAGACCAACCCCGATGAAAACATCTCATCGAGAACGTTGACGTCGTTGGTGACTCGTGTCACCAGCCGCCCAACCGGATTTTTATCGAAAAAGCCCAGATGCAGGCGCTGAAGATGCCGGAAAATCTGCATGCGGATATCATATTGCACTTTCTGGCCGATAAACATCGTGATAAACATCTGCAAAAACGACAGCACGAAGCCCGCCACCAGAATACCGCCATAGGCCAACGCCATCCGGCCCAGACCGCTCATGTCGTTTTGCATAAGATACCGGTCGATGGTGATCTGCACCGTTATGGGAAGCAAAAGCTGAAGCCCCGACGCCATCACCAGAAGAAGGGTTGCCAGCGCCAGCCAGAGTCGGTACGGACGGACATAGGCCAGCAAACGCCGCATCAGGCGAGCATCATAGGCTTTTCCCAGCACTTCCTCTTCATGATATCCTTTGGCGCTCACAGCTACATATTCTCCAATTCCTCTTCCAGCAATTGCGTGCGATACAATTCGGCGTAGTGTCCGTTCGATGCCAGCAACTGCTCATGCGTCCCGGACTCGACAATCGCTCCCTCGCTGAGATAGATGATGATATCGGCGTCTTTCACCGCCGAAATACGATGCGAGATGACAAACGCAGTGCGCTTATCCAGCTCATCGCGCAGATATTGATTGATCAGGTGTTCGGTTTCGGTATCCACGGCGCTGGTGGCATCGTCGAGAATCAAAATGCGCGGATTGGTGACAATGGCGCGGGCAATCGCCACGCGCTGTTTCTGCCCGCCGGACAGATTGATTCCTCGTTCTCCGAGAATGGTCTCGTACCCTTTCGGAAACGAGTCAACTTCCTTGTCGATTGCGGAGGTCACTGCCGCCTTGCGGGCGGATTCGGAACTCCCATTTTGCGAACCAAAGAGAATATTATTCATGATGGTATCGGAGAATAAAAAAGGCTCCTGCGGTACAAAGCCGATATGACGCCGAAGGGCTCCCAACTCCCAGTCGTTGACATCGACATCGTCGACAAACAACTGCCCCCGACTGACCGGAAACAGCCGCCCCAATAGCGAGACCAGTGTTGTCTTGCCGGCAGAGGTCGGCCCGACCACGCCGACGGTCATGCCGGGATCGACGGTCAGGTTGATATCATGCAGGGTCGGCTTGCCGTTATACGAGAAATTCAGCGCCCGAAACTCGACTTTTCCTCTAATCGTATCGGGCTGATGCGCTGAGCTTGGCGAACGCACGTCCGGCCTGGTGTTAAAAATACGGTTCAGGCGTTCCATCGATGCCGATCCGCGCTGATAAAGCGACACCACCCAGCCCAGTGCGATCACCGGCCAAATCAACATTCCCAGATAAGCAAAAAACGCCACCAATGTTCCCAGGCTGATATCGCCGGCGATCACCTGCCGTCCGCCGAAATAGAGCACCGAAAGCATGGCGAACCCGGCCAGCATGAACATCATCGGGTGAAACAGCCCGAATATCTTGATACGATCCATGTTGAGGTCGATATATTTCCGGCTGTGGCGGGCGAAGTCATCGATTTCGTTCTGTTCCTGCCGATAGGCGCGAATCACCCTCACCCCGGCCAGATTTTCCTGTACTTTGGCGGTCAACACCGCAAAATACTCCTGAATCCGGGCATGACGCTTATACAGCAGGTTGCCGAATTTGTACACCGCATACGACAACAGCGGCAGAGGTAGCAGTGCATACAGTGTCAGTTTCGAAGACAGGTACATCATCATCGAAATGGAAATAACGGTTGCGACAGCGGTATTGGCCAAATGCATAACCGCCGGCCCGACGGTCATGCGCACCGCTTCGATATCATTGGTGGCGCGCGCCATGATATCGCCGGTTTTGGTATTGTGATAAAAAGTGGGATTCAATTTCAACAGATGCGAAAACAAATCCTCACGCAGATCATATTCGATTTTACGCGACATCCAGATAATGGTGCGACGCGTTCCGAATCGAAAAACACCGGCGACGACAGCCAGTAAAACGATCAGCAGAGCATAGGTCAGGATTTCATCGGGGGATGCTTTCTGTTCCAGGCGGTCGAAGGCGATCTTGACCAGGTAAGGCGCGGCCAGCGCGACACCGTTGGCGCCGAGTATCGCCAGCGCTCCCCAGAAAAGATATCCCTTGTATCGCCGCAAATAGCCTCTGATACGGGAAAATCTCTGCGGATCATGTTGTCGAGATTCTTTTGATTTCCGCATACGTATAGATTACAACATTTTGAACGGTTGCCGGTTCCTTGCTGTCCAATATATGTTATTTTCCGGAGAAATTGACAAGATTCGCGAAGAATTTGGCCGCTTCGGGATCGATCTGGCGAATCATCTGCAAAATCGGCAGTCCGCAATAGATGAATCGTCCCCGGCCGAATTGTGATTCCGACAGCAGGGCGGTTTTGTCGGGGCGCTCGATAATGCGCTCCGCCGGAAACACCAGCGCCGGATAGGAGATGTATGATTGTCCGATGTTTTTCAGTAACTGCGAAACATTGACCTTGTGCGTCATGGTAAACAGGGCATGGTCGGCGGAAAGCACGGTTGCGTCATTCGCCGCCATTCGCTCCGCCGTGGATGTTATGGTCACCGGAAGCAGATCGTCGCGCCAGTCGGACGGCTGACCGAACACGATAATCCCGCCACCGTATTCCATAAACCGTTTCAGGCGGACTTCGACCGATCCCAGCGAGCGGTATCGTTCGAAACAGGCCGTTTCGAAAATGATGACGTCGAAGAAGTCAAGATCGCCCGCCTCGAAATAGCGGTCACTGAGAATGCGATAGTTTGCGCCGGTCATGCGAAGCAAATCTTCCGCCAATCCCTCCGGTCCGGAAGCGAGGGCGATTTTCAATTTGGTGTCGACCGCGCAATCGCCTCCGCCGACATAGATATAATCCGATGCCGCGACCCGGTCGTCGAGCAGGACTTCCACTCCCAGTTTCACTCGTTTACTGCCGATGCTTTTGCGCGCCACAAGCGGGATGGAAAATTCATACGCGTTGTCGCCGGAAACCAGCGCGAGATTTTCTTCGAACGCCCCGATCAGGATGCCGTCGGGCGTATCAAAACGGATTTTGGCCTTGCCGGCGAAATCGGTCGGTTTTTCGATAACGACATTGAACGAGGTCGCGTCGACCAACCGGTCGATTTGATCCTCAGCGAACGGTCGCCCTATGAGAAAATCAGGAATGATTCGCACACTCAACGGCGATTCTTTATTCGCGCCGACCTGATACGGAAAATCAACGGTATTATTGCGATAGCCGATTTTACCAGTCAGGGTCAGCGAATCGGGAGTCATCGTCGACAGTTTGTGCGACGGCAAAGCGATCGTGTATTCACGAATCAGGGAGCTGAACGGCAGGATTTTGCTTTCGGAGGAATCGATGATAAAAACGGTGTCGCCTTGATCCAGAGAGGCGGTCACGCCGTAAAAGTCAAGCTCCAGCGGGCCGTCATTGGTGATGGTCGAGACGAATTTCAGCCGGGTTCCCTCGGGAGATCTCCGAAACACCATGTCGCCCCGATGCGACACGCCCGCCTCGACAAAGACGGCGTCGATCCCGTCGGTCACGGCGCGGCTCAGATATGACTCGAAAACGGCATCGGGATCGGATTCTTTCGCGGAATAAAAGGCGTTGAGAATCCGCCTCAATTCACTTACGGCGAAGAGCATGGCCTCGACCCGTTTCCCACCGGCCGTTTCGACCGCCGACTGCAAATACGATTTGTATGGGGAAAAATTAACTCAGAGAATACGCTTCGGCAAGCTCA
>CAZVNK010000022.1:0-14467 GCA_964628115.1 uncultured Ignavibacteriaceae bacterium
ACCGATGAGGAGATCATCCTCAAAACCACCACCCAGAACCTGCACAAGAAATGGTCACAGTACCGTACTTACTACCCCGATAAAAACGGCATACTTTTGTCACCGTTCGCCCGGCCGTCGCGACTGGAGAATTTTCGCGGTCTGTACCTTCGATTCGACGTCAACCGCGAGGAAGTGGTGGCGTTCGTGAAGCGTAAAATCGAACAAAATATAACCGCCGGAGAGGAAAAGGCATAGCATGTCGCTTTTCAAGGGACAGGTCGATCAACCGGAAGAAAACAAACCGCCGATTCCCGAAGAGGAAGAGGAGATTCTGGAAAAAGTCGCGATGAAAGCGGTTGAGTGGCGAATGGCCGTGCCGGCGATTATCTTTCTGGAATCGATCAAACCGTTGAATTATATCGGTTCGCAGGTGATGGTGTTTTTCGAGCCGATCGTGCAGTCGCTGTTCAATTTCAAGTATTACGAAGCGTTTCGCTCCGCTATGGAACGGCGGGAAAACGTCGAAAATCTTCTGCAGAAAATCGAGAAATACGACGCCATGCAGTTCGAGCGGGAAAAAAAGATCAAAAAATTCATGCGGGCGGAAAAAAAGAAATGGCGCTGGTATCAACGCTATCTCGGAATCAAACGTCCGAGAGTGGAATATCCCGAGGAATTCCGTCACCCACCGTGGCGCAAGGAAAAATCCGAATAAACAAAACGGGCACGCATGAGCGTGCCCGTTCGCATTTCAGAGAAAATCGTTTTTACCAGTCGGCGCTGTTCCATTGGGAGCAGGTATTACCACTGAATCGTGGTGTGTTACGACGGGAAAATCCGTAATATGTAATGCGAGGGATTATTTTCATCATGCTTGTTAACGGTTTGCATTGTTTATCTCAGATCATTATGATAGTATGATTCGGGGACAATATTGGCAATAGTAAAAAATCGCTGATTTATTCGCGCGGGTGAACTTGACACATGTATATCACGTATGTTATTTTGATACACTTTTAATTATACCTGTATTCCAAGAGAGGATGGAGAGATTGATGAGACGAAACCAAATTCTGCAGACCGCGATTTTACTTCTGATAGTGGGAGTGCTGGCGGTATCCTGCGCGCAACGGGTCAAGGTCGATCCGCCGGTTGCGAAAATCGAACCGAAGGTCGATACGCTGTTCGGCCATGTCATGGTCGACGATTATTTCTGGCTTCGCGACAAGGAGAACCCCGAGGTGATCTCCTATCTGGAGGCCGAGAACGCCTATACCGAAGCGATGATGAAGCATACCGAGGAGTTCGAGAAAAAGCTGTACGACGAAATGCTGGCGCGAATCAAGGAAACCGATCTGTCGGTCCCGGTGAAAAACGGCGACTACTACTATTATTCGCGCACGGAAGAGGGCAAGGACTATTCCATCTACTGCCGCAAACACGGTTCGCTGGAGGCGGACGAGGAAATTCTGCTTGATTTGAATCAACTCGCGGAGGGGCAGGAGTTCGTCTCCCTGGGAATTTACGACGTCAGCCCCAATCACAAACTGCTGGCGTACGGCCTCGATACCGCCGGAAACGAACGGTACACCCTGCGGGTGAAAAATCTCGAGACCGGCGAGTTGTATGACGACGTGCTGGAGAATTTGGGAACGTCGTTCGAATGGGCGAACGACAACAAGACTTTTTTCTATACGATCAACGACGACGCCTGGCGCCCGTTCAAAATCTTCCGTCACACGCTCGGCGGCGATCCCGCGAAGGACGCGCTGGTGTTTCATGAACCGGACGAGGCCTTTTTCACGGGCATTTACAAGTCCAAGGACGAAAAGTATCTGTTTATCTATGTCGGAAGCAAGAACACGTCCGAGATTCATTTTCTCAAGGCCGACAATCCGACCGGAAAATTCACTCTGGCGGCCAAACGCAAACAGGACGTGCGCTATCAACTGGCGCATCGCGACGGCATGTTTTATATCGTCACCGACGAGGACGCGCCGAATTACAAGCTGATGCAGACCACGGTGTCCAAGCCGCAGAAGAAATACTGGAAAGAGGTTATTCCGCATCGCACCGACGTGCTGTTGAACGACGTCGAGCTGTTCAAGAATTTCATGGTGATTTACGAGCGGCGCAACGGCGTCAAAACGATTCGCATTCGCGATTTCGCGACCGACAAAATCCACCAGGTGGAATTCCCCGAACCGGTGTACGATTACTGGACGTCGAGCAATCCCGACTATAACGGCAATATCGTGCGGTTCACGTACACTTCACTGGTGACGCCGCGTTCGGTGTATGATTACGACATGAAAACGCATGAGCGCGAACTGAAAAAGCAACAGGAAGTGCTCGGCGGATACAACGCCGACGAGTACCAGTCGGAGCGAATTTTCGCCACGGCCGAGGACGGGACGCAGGTGCCGGTCTCGCTGGTATACAAGAAATCCAAGATGAAAAAAGACGGCTCCAATCCGTTGTACCTGTATGGATACGGCGCGTACGGCGCCAGTTGGGACGTGTACTTCTCGTCCAATCGCCTGAGTATTCTCGACCGGGGATTCACGTTCGCGATCGCGCACATTCGCGGCGGCGAGGAAATGGGGCGTCACTGGTACGAAGACGGCAAAATGCTGAACAAGAAAAACAGCTTCACCGACTTTATCGCCTGCGCCGAACACCTGATCGCCGAGAAGTACACCTCGAGCGACGGACTGGTGATCTCGGGCGGAAGCGCCGGCGGTTTGCTGGTCGGAGCGGTCGTCAACATGCGACCCGAACTGTTCAAGGGAGTGATCGCGGAAGTGCCGTTCGTGGACATCATGAACACCATGCTCGATCCGTCCCTGCCGTTGACCGTGATCGAATACGAGGAATGGGGCAATCCGAACGTGGAAGAGTACTTCAACTACATGCTGTCCTATTCACCGTATGACAACGTCAAACCGCAGGCCTACCCGAACATGCTGATCACGACCAGTCTGAACGACACGCGCGTGCAGTACTGGGAGCCGGCCAAGTGGACCGCCAAACTGCGAGCCAACAAGACCGACGACAACCTGTTGTTGTTCAAAATCAAAATGGTCGCGGGACATGGCGGTGTCTCCGGGCGCTATGAACGGTGGCAGGATTTGGCGTTCGAATACGCGTTTATGTTCGACTTGATGGGAATTACGAAATAACGAAATATTCGATTTCGATAAAAAAGCGCGCCGAAGATTCGACGCGCTTTTTTTGTGCTGTGCTGTTCGTGACAAAAGCCCGCTCAGTGGACCGTTTTGAGAAAATCGTGGAGAGCATTGAAATCGGTGTCATCGGCGACGGAATAATCGTAGTCGATGTATTCGAATGTTCCGTCGGGGCCAACCACGAAGACGGATCGTTTCATGACGCCGACGTCATCGAGATAAACGCCCATTTGCTGACCGTATTTGCGGGTGTGATCCGCCAGCAATTTGAATCCGAAATTGTGATGTTTGGCCCAGGCGTGATGGCTGTATACGTAATCACCGGAGATCGCCAGGAACTCGACTCCCAGCCCGCTGAGGTCCGACCAGGCATCGCGGAAAGCGCAGATTTCCTTAGTGCATCCGGGCGACCAGTCGGCGGGATAAAAGGCCAGAATGTAGCGTGTGCCCTTGAGGTCGTCGGAATTAATCCCGTTGAGATTGATCGTGTCGCGCGTGGCATAGGGCAGGTCGAACTCCGGCGGTTTGTCGCCGACTTCGAATTTGTCATTCGCCTCGACGAAAACACCACCAAAGAGCATGACCAGCATGAGAAACGTCAGTATCCGTTTCATGATTCCTCCGATTGTATGTGATTTGTCTTTGTAACCGCCGTTGGGAGGAGACGGTTCCCGCCCGATCAGTTCGTCTGTTTGAATCGCCCGCACATAACCACTCCGAAAATGATCAACACGAATCCGATCATGCCGAGCATGCCGACGGTTTCATCGAAAACGAACAGGCCGATCAGAATGGCGAAAATCGTTCCGAGATAGTTGAAGATGCTGATATTGGAGGCACGGTCGATCTGATAGGCTTTGGTCATGTAAATCTGGGCGACGGTGGTGGCCAGACCGATCAGAATCAACAACAGCAACTCCGGCCAGGTGGGAGTGACCCAGTGGAAGATGGTGTAGCCTCCGACGATGGGGACGGTAACCAGCGGGAAATAAAACACGACCACGAGGGGATGATCGAAATCCTTGAGCTTGCGGATAAAATTATAGGCGGTGGCGGAAAAGACCGCGGCGGTGACGCCGATGATCATTTCCGGGATGGTGACACGGGGATCGTAGCCCTTGACCATGACGACACCGGCGAACGCGATCAAAAAGAAAATCCACTGCACCGGTCGGGTTTTTTCGCCGAGCATGATCCAGGCGATGATGATGGTGAAGATGGGGGAGAGATACTGAATGGTAACCGCCGAGGCCAGCGGCATGCTTTGCAGGGTGTAGAAATACATCACCAGCGCGACTGTCCCGCTCAACCCGCGCAGGATGAGCAGTTTCTTGTTGTTTCCCCAGGGATCGATCCGGCGGGATTTTAAAAGCACATAGCCCACGATCAACGTGACCATCGCGCGAAACAGGACGATTTCATGGGCGGGAATACGGGTGAGAAATTTCACGCCGATGTTCATCAACGCGAAAAAGAACGTCGCCAGCAGGATGTAAATGATGCCGGGCGCTATTCGTTTTTGCCGCATGGTGCGTCTTCACTCCCTGGTCATGTCATGGCCGTCTTGACTCGTCCGCCAACATACGCAAAAAAACGACGGGGGTAAAGACGGTTATCGGAGTGATACGCAAAAAGCCGTCGATGATTGGAACGGTGGTTGTGAAAAAGCCGGATCAGAGGCGGACCCGGCTTTCTCACATGATAGGCAGTGAGGTCGTGAGGTAGTGATGAAACCGGCTTAAAACCAGTCGAGTTCCTCAAGTTCAGGTATTTCTTCGATCATTTCCTCGGCGAGGTATTCGAGTTCATCCGCGATATCCTCAAGCTCCTCGGCTCGCTCTTCCAGCAGTTCGGCTCTTTCCTCGATTTTTTCCGATTCCGCCTCAAGGTAGTAATCAAGGTCTTCTTCGTCATAATCGGTCAAAAGCATTTTAATCAGGCCGCCGATCGCCTTCATGCCCAGTTTGGCTCCCTCGGCGCCGATTTTGGCTCCCTCAAGCCCCATTTCTTTCGCGATTTTGCCGATTTGCATGGACTGGTCATAGAAATCCTTGACGAGGACTCTCTGTTCGTCGTCGAGTTTAACCTTGTCGCCGTTGATGAACAAATCATAATTCTCGGTGATTTCCACCTCGTCATAGTGGCGACCGTGATTGGTGATGACCAGCGTTTTGCCGTCGACGTCAAAATCAATAGTGTCCCATTGATAATGGTGGCTGGTTCTGCCGGTTATGACAGTACTGGTGCCTTTGCTACCTTCGGCGAGAGTGATCGAAAATGATAAAAGCAGGACTGCGCTTAAAATGAGAATTTTTCGCATAACGCCGTCTCCCGGACCGTTTGTTGATTGTGTTTACTCAATTGGACGGCGAAAACGCTCGTATGTTTCAACGATCTTGCATTATGTTAACCCAACCGGTTGACCGCCGGCAGGCAGTATATACGATATGTCCGGACGGGTGTGCAGAAATATGACAGGCAGTGTATTTCAGGCCGGGCAATCCGTTTCGGATCGCCCCGGAACGCTTGTGAAAAAAGAGAACAATTACTCCGTGGAATGAGTCTGATATCTCACCGGACGGTAAATTAGTCCCGAATATCGGTCGATTAACTGACTGTTTGTTATCCGAGGAGGATTATGACAGTATTTGACATTGTAGTCATAAATATCCTGACTGCGTAGTATCAATCTGGGAGTCACGCCTCGCAGCACTGACGTGGTTTCACACAAACAAAAAGGAAGTTGTCATGCACGTACGATCAATCAGAGGCAAAGTAATTGCCCTGAGTGTTATGGGCGTAGCGCTAACGGCAATTGCGTTGATTGGTGTGGTCCTGTTTCAGCGGGGCGGTATCAATACGCAGAATCAAATCGCCCAAAGAGAAGTTTCCGATGAACTTTTTGAGCTGGCCCAAAACGAGACGGGTAAAATCGCGGAGAACGTGTATTTGATGTGCCGTGCCCAGCAGGAGGCGCTGGAACAAAAGGTGCGTTCAGATCTCAGTGTCGCCCGGGATGTTCTGCGCCGAACCGGTGCGGTGTCGTTTTCGACCGTAGAGGTCGATTGGACGGCCGTCAATCAATTCTCCAAATCCGCGAACCGAATAGCATTGCCGAAAATGATGGTCGGTGAGGTCTGGCTCGATCAAAACCAGGAAACCTCAGCGGTATCTCCGATTGTCGATGAGGTTAAAAATCTGGTCGGCGGCACCTGTACCATATTCCAACGGATGAATACGGCCGGTGATATGTTGCGGGTGTGTACCAATGTGGAAAAGAAAGACGGCACGCGGGCGATCGGGACTTACATACCCGCGGTCAACCCCGACGGGTCGCCGAATGCGGTCGTGTCCACGGTGATGAATGGACAGACATTCAACGGACGGGCGTTTGTCGTTGATGCCTGGTATATAACCGCGTATGAACCGATTCGTGATGCAAGTGGTGAGATTGCCGGAGTGCTTTACGTGGGAGTGAAACAGGAAAACACGCAAAGCCTGCGAAAGGGCATCAAGGATATCGTGGTGGGCAAGACCGGTAGTGTTTTTGTTACCGGCGGATCGGGCAATCAAAAGGGTGTTTATGCCATTCACAAGCAATCGAATTTGGAAGGGCAGAGCATTCTTTCGCTACGGGATGCCGATGGTAATCCGGTCGGTGTCGACATTGTCGAAAAGGCGGTGCAGACCAGTATGGGAGCGACTGATTTTATCTGTTACCCGATCACTGCCAATGACGGGACACAACAGAAAATAATCAACGCCGTGACCTATTTCAATGAATGGGACTGGATTATCTGTGCCAGTGTCAATGAGGTCGACTACCAGGAAGCGCGAGTCAAGGTTGCCAATGCCATGGCCAAAGTGGATGACTCGGTATCGTCAATGGTGGTGTATACCGTCTATGGTGCGCTGGCGTTGTTTATCCTGGTCGGCATCATCGCCGCCGTGGTCGCGGGCAAGATCGCGGCCCCGCTGAACGGGGCAATCCAACGTCTTGGTTCCGGAGCGGATCAGGTCTCGAGCGCCTCGCAACAGATATCGGCTTCGGGACAATCGCTGGCATCCGGAGCCGGAGAGCAGGCCTCAAGTATCGAGGAATCATCGTCGGCGCTGGAAGAACTGGCGGGGCAGTCGCGGAGTAATGCCGAGATGGCCCAGGATGCCGCCAGCAAGGCGACAGTGGCCCAGGATGCCGCGCAGGAGGCAAGCGAGGCCATGGACCAGACCGTGGGCGCAATGCGGGAGATGAAGCAATCTTCGGATAAAATCTCCGGAATAATAAAGACGATCGAAGAGATCGCATTCCAGACCAATCTGTTGGCGTTAAACGCGGCGGTCGAAGCCGCCCGGGCGGGTGATCACGGCAAGGGATTCGCCGTTGTTGCCGGAGAAGTGCGAAATCTGGCGCAACGCGCGGCAACCTCTGCAAAAGACACCGCCGGTCTGATCGAAGAGAATGTCAAGCAATCCAATCACGGGGTCGACGTGGTGACACAGGCGGCCGAATCGATTGCCAGCATTAAAGAATCGATCGCATCGGTTGCCGAAACCCTCAATCAGGTCAATACGGCTTCCAATCAGCAGGCTCAGGGCGTGGAACAGATCAACGTCGCCGTCAGCCAGATGGAGATCGTGACCCAGCAGGTGGCGGCGAATGCCGAGGAGTCGGCATCGGCCGCGGAGGAGCTGTCGGCGCAGGCCATTGAACTCAACACCATCGTTGATGAATTGATGTTTATCGCCGAAGGGAGCCATGACAATATTAAAAAGCGGCAGGAAAACGCGCCGCTGGAAGCGAACATCACGTCTCATGCCGTTCAGCCGTCACGAAAACAAAAAACGGTGTCAACGCGACCGTCGCATGAAATCAAAACGATAAACGCGGAAGAAATCAAAATATAATAAGGATACCCTTATTACCAATATAGGGAAAACACTCCGGGCCGGCATTGTTCATTCATTGTCGGCCTTTTTCATAATGGAAAAAATCAGGAATCGCGGCGGGAGAAGATAATCACTCCGATCGTGAAACAGACCGCGCCGAAGGCCAGCAGAACGCCGACCGGGAAAAGCATCTCACTGAAGGTATAGTCCCGCCAGATCGCACCCTCGATTGCGATCAATCCCCAGCGGATGGGGCTGATGAAGCTGACGGTTTTCAGCCAGTCGGGCATGACAAAAGCGGGCACCATCGCGCCGCCGATCATCGACAGCACCAGCAGAACCCCCCAGCCTGCGCCGGAGACGGCCTCTTCGGTTTTGCCCATTACGCTGATTCCCATCATGATCCCGACAAAACACAGGGAGCAACTGATCAAAGCCATCGTCAGGTGGACATAATTCGTAATACGCACTCCGAAGACATAGTGTCCGATAATGATCAGCATGATACAAATCGCAAAGCAGGCAATGAAGCAGGACAATCCTTTACCGGCAAGAATATAACCTCGCGAGAGAGGAGCGAGGCGCAAACGCAAAAGCGTCCCGGTTTGCCGTTCGCGCACCAGTGAAGCGCCGAACGTCGCGGCGCATCCCAACAGCCCCCACATGACGGCGGTCGGGAAGAAAATCTCGAAGCCGGAGCGTGGGCCGACCCGGTCATCGATAACCGAAGTGGTTTTTATCGGTAGCCCCGCCGGAAGGCCGGATGAGGACGATGCCGTGGTACCGTCCGAAACGGTATCGGATACCGAAGCAGTATCATCCCAGGCGGTGGAATCAAAAGACTCGAACAGATTGCCCATATCGCCGAGCAGGCGTTTCGCTGTTTTCTTCTGGCCGGAATCGAGTCCGGTCCAGGTATCGACGGTTTCTCCGAGCCAGGTAAACTCCTCGCCGACCTTTTGGGGATTGGAGAATTTTTCTAACATTCCGCCGAAAGAGATTCTGGCCAGTTGTCCCTGCAAAATGCCGGCATCGGCCTGACGCGACGGATCGATACCGATTTCGATGGTTGCCGGTCCGCCGCCGAACATCATCCCGCGCGTATTGCCGAAACCTTCAAGGATGGCAACGAACGCGGCCAGTTTCCCGCGCCGGACAAGAGAAAAGGCGCTGTCGCGGGTGGTCGGGACTAATCTAAGAGATGGGCTTTCGCCGAGTTTTTTAATAAAATCTTCGGAATAGGACGTTTGGTCTTCATCGACAATGGCGATTTTCATCGTCCGTGATCCGCCGCCCGAACCGGAAAAAATGGTGCCGAAAAAGACCGCAAACAGCAGGGGAAACACGGTGACCCAGAACAGCCCGAATTTGTCACGGGTCAACAGGTGCAGGTCTTTAAACGCTATCGTAAACAATCGTCGCATCAGTCGCGCAGGTTCCTTCCGGTAAGGTTGAGAAACACGTCTTCCAGATTCGGTCGCTCCACTTTCAACTGCCTGAAATTGACTCCAAGCCCCACCAGTTTCGCCAAATCCTGCATCGGTTGTGAGGTGGCATGTTTCAGACACGTCCCGTCCCAGCTGTCAGCAAAATTTTCGAGATTATCCGGAACCGATTCCGCCTCGGCGGATATCAGCGAATCGCCGCCGTGACGGTCGATCAGCCCGTCGACGGTATCCATCGCGAGAATGGCGCCGTGATCGATAATGGCGACACGGTCGCAAAGCCGTTCGGCCTCCTCCATGTAATGAGTGGTGTAGATAATGGTACGCCCCTCGCGTTTCAATCCCTCGATAGTGTCGAAAATCATGTTGCGGGATTGGGGATCGACTCCGACCGTCGGTTCATCGAATAGAATAACATCGGGGTCGTGCACCACCGCGCAGGCCAGATTGACCCGGCGTTTCATACCGCCGGAGAATGTCTCCACCCGATGATTGGCGCGGTCGGTCAGCCCGACGAATTCCAGCGCCCAGTCGACGCGTTCTTTCAGGTGTTTGCCGGTCAGGTTATACAGGCCGCCGAAGAATGCCAGATTTTCACGGGCGGTGAGACGGTCATACAACGCCAGTGTCTGCGGGGCATTACCGAGTTTGAATCGAATGTCGGACCGCGTGGGATCGGTAATGCCGTTAATCGTAATCGTGCCGTTGTCGGGTTTGAGGACACCGACCATCATATTGATAGCGGTGGTTTTTCCCGCGCCGTTGGGGCCGAGCAAACCGAACAACTCGCCTTTGGCGATGTCAAAGGAGATACCATCGACGGCAATAACGTCTTTGAACCGTTTTTGCAGATTGGAAATACTTATCATATGCACTACTACGAGATCGGCGTGTTGTGGTTTCCCTATACTACGAAAAAAAACTCGTAAATGTTAGGGCAATATTAGCAATTCAATTCAATTATGGGGTGATATATACGAAATTATCAACGAACATGCAAGCCGGCGATTTTCACCGCCCCGCGATGATAACCCACGGGAAACAGCCGTTCGAGTTCATCAAGATCGATATGGAAATGTTCGCAGGTTTCGTAGACCGTCGGAACGGTGTGCGTTTCGCTGAATCGTTCACGCAAAAAGTTGATGATATCCCAGTGCTGATCCGTAAGGTAATCGGTCATGCCGATTTCATGGGCTTTGTGGATGGCAAAATTCTCGTCCCAGTCGTTCGGATTGACCAAAAAACCGTGGACGTCGGTCGAGTAGTTTTTCCGCTCGTACATGCGCGTGTTGTGCACCATGTGCTCTTCCAGCCAGAGCCGCTGGCCGTATCCTTCGCGGTAGGTTACCCCGGCGAGTTTGCAGGCCCCCCGGAGATAGCCGGTGGGGAAGAGTTCCTTGAGATTGCCCAGCCCGATATCGTTATTCTTGCAGGCGATATACACCAGGGGACATTGATTGATTTTTTCGAAGGTATTGCGGATGAAGCGAATGAATCGCCAGTGATCATCGGTCAGACCGCCGGTGATACGGGCCGACTCGGCCATTCCCTCGGCGAAATTCTCATCCCATTCATCGGGATCCATGAGAAAACCGTGTGAGTCGATTTCGTAACTCTTGCCGTTGTAGTCGAAGTTCTTCATGGTCGCCGTTATCAACTCCTGTCTGCACCGGAAATATACTAATCGTGAAAAAAATCACAAGAGAAAAATCAAAAGAAAAATCATCCCGGATTGGGGTTTTTCAAAAAAAAGCGACTTATCGGTATGTCGGCTCCGAATAGTCAACCGCCGTCAGTTTCATTTATTGTAACGATTCGACAAAATTACAGGTTCTTAAACGGCAAAAAGCTCATGAAATCGGCGTGATGGACAATTATCGCCTCAGTGGTGCGCTTAACCATGTCGCCCTCGCCGGCATGCGCCGCGATAATATGGCAAACCTTATCCGGGACACCGCATTGCATCGCCAGCCCGACGCCGGAGAAGGGGTGACGGACGTATTTGCCCATATCGCTGACCACGGCCTTGCCGTCGATTTTGTCGTATTCCAGCAGTTTGCCGACATCGGCAAGAATCGCGCCCGCCACGACAACGTCGAGATCGATCGGGAGATTGGTGGTGAAGAAATGCCCCATGATTTTGGCGGATTCATGCGCGATATGGACAACCGCGCGCTTGTGTTCCATGAATGTGACCGGGCAGTCCTTGACCAGCAGAGTAAAAGGGATTTTGTTCAGATCGTCGATATCGAGCTTGCTTTTTGAGAGGGCCAGGGTCCAGGTGTCGGCGGTTTGACTGCGCAGGGTTTCATCCTTGATCCATTTTAATTCCGGCCATAATTCCTTTATTTGATCCGGCATGGGGTATTTCCTCCTTTGTTTTCCGCTGTTTTATATGTGAGGGAAGAAACAGCATTACGGCGATGATGTCAATATCTGAATAACGGCGTCAGCGATCAAAAAAAAGCCCTGACCACAGGGAGGGGGATCCCGCAGATCAGGGCCGTTGGCGTCTGCCAGACTGTTTTTACTTGGACCAGAGGCCCATGCGATTGCCTTCAATATCGGCGAAATACGCAATATGCCCGACGCCGGGAATCGCGGATTTCGGTTTGATCGTCTTGCCGCCGTGCGATTCGATTTTCTTCAGGATCGCGTCGATATCCTCGACTTCGATATAAAGCGTGATACCGCCGGTCGATGCGATATCGAGCGTTTTGTCGAATCCGCCGGCGATACCGTCCGGGGGTTTGAACATCATGTAATCCATGGCGGGGATATCGTCGAGACCCCAGCCGAATACGTCGGCGTAAAATTTTCCCGCCCTGGCATAATCTTTCGCCGGGATTTCAATGTGACAGATTCCGTGCATGGTGACTCCTTGTATCGTTACAGGTGATACCGTGTATGGTACTGTTTTGTTTGCAATAATATTCGGAACGGACTCTGCAATATATACGCAGTCACGGGCGGCAATTTTTGCCGCCCGACTAATTTCATTAGTTTTAATATAGTAACGTATGAAAATGACGATAAAGGTCAATCACATCTTGCCGTGCGATATCGTTTATATATCCAGATTTCTCACGTAGCGTGCGTTTTCCTGGATGAAATTCCGGCGCGGCTCGACCACGTCGCCCATCAAAATCGTGAACAGGTGATCGGCTTCACGCGCGCTTTCGATATTGACCTGTTGAAGCGTTCTGGTTTCGGGATCCATCGTGGTGCGCCAGAGTTGATCCGGATTCATTTCACCAAGACCTTTGTAACGCTGAATACCGACTCCGTCGCGGCCGAACTGGGTCAGTAGACGATCGCGTTCTTCATCGCTGTACGCGTACGCCTCTTTCTTGCCCTTCTTGAGCAAGTACAGCGGCGGCAGGGCGATATATATGTGTCCGCGTTCGATCAATCCGCGCATGTGACGGAAGAAAAAGGTCAGAATCAGGGTGCGAATATGCGCCCCGTCGATATCGGCGTCAGTCATGATGATGACTTTGTGATAACGCAAACCTTCGATGTTGAATTCATCGGTGCCGATTCCGGTGCCCAAAGCAGTGATCATGGTGCGGATTTCGTCGTTGGACAGCATCCGGTCCATGCGCGCTTTTTCGACGTTGAGAATCTTGCCCTTGAGCGGCAAAATGGCCTGGTAGCGACGATCGCGTCCCTGCTTGGCCGATCCGCCTGCCGAGTCACCCTCGACGATGAACAATTCGCACGATTCGGCGTCGGTCAGGGAGCAGTCGGCAAGTTTGCCCGGCAACGCGGCGTTGTCGAGCGCCGTCTTGCGGCGAGTCAATTCCTTGGCTTTGCGGGCGGCCTCCCGTGACCGGGCGGCGGAGATGATTTTCTCTGCGATCTTTTTCGCGACCGGCGGATTTTCCTCGAAGAATTCCGACAACTGCTCATTGACGATCGATTCGACAATGCCCCGGGTTTCGGAATTGCCCAGTTTGGTTTTGGTCTGGCCCTCGAACTGCGGATCGGGGACTTTGACCGAAATAACGGCGGTCAGGCCCTCGCGGGTATCGTCACCCAAAAGCGACATGCCGTTTTTGCCGTTCTTGCCGTTTTTCAGCAGATTGTTTTTGCCGATATAGTAGTTGATCGTGCGGGTCAGCGCGGTACGGAAACCGGTCAAATGCGAACCGCCCTCGATGGTGTTGATGTTGTTGACGTACGAGTACAAACTTTCGACATAGGTGTCGTTGTACTGAATGGCGATCTCGACGTCGGTCCCGTCCTTTTCGCGCTGAAGGTATATCGGTTTTTTGAACAGGACGTTTTTATTTTCGTTGAGATATTCGACGAATGAGGACAGTCCGCCCTTGTATAAAAATTCCACTTCCTTGTCGGAGCGGTGATCGTGCAGAGTGATTTTCAGCCCGCGATTGAGAAACGCCAGCTCACGCATCCGTGACGCCAACGTATCGAACTTGTACTCGACTTTCGAGAATATTTCACCGTCGGCCAGAAAGCAGGTCCTGGTTCCGGTTTGCTTGCGTTTGCCGATCTCTTTGACCTCGGAGGTGGCAATTCCCCGGGCGTATTCCTGACGATGCACGATCCCGTCGCGACTCACTTCCACCCAGCACCATTCGGCCAAAGCGTTGACGACCGAGACCCCGACGCCGTGAAGGCCGCCGGACACCTTGTAGGTGTTATGGTCGAATTTGCCGCCGGCATGAAGCATGGTCATGACGACTTCCAGCGCTGATTTCTTCTGCGTGGGGTGCATGTCGGTGGGGATGCCGCGTCCGTTGTCGGAGACGGTGATCGAGTTGTCGGTGCCGATTTCGACCAGGATGGCGTCGCAAATGCCCGCCATCGCCTCATCGATGGAGTTGTCGACAACTTCGTAGACCAGATGGTGCAGGCCGCGGTTGCCGGCGTCGCCGATATACATGGCGGGACGGCGGCGCACCGCTTCCAGCCCTTTCAGAACCTGTGTGGTAGTGGCAT
>CAZVNK010000023.1:0-1496 GCA_964628115.1 uncultured Ignavibacteriaceae bacterium
TCGGCATTGGCCAGCACCTAATCGAGAATCCCCCGCGCTACGGGCGACTCATCGACCGCTTTGGCTTTTTTGACCGCATCGATCACGTCCTGCCCCAGATCGTACGAGGCCTCGATCGTGATCCTGCGGACCGCTTCAATGATTGCATCTGTCCTGATTTCTTTCATACTTCTTCTCCATTCCCTCATGCTATGTCAGTCAAATCACGTCTGCTTGTCAAGTTTCGGATTTGTCTGCAAAGACCTGATATGTTCGATACGTTTTTCTATTGATGGGTGATCGTAAAACCAGAATTCGATAAACGGCGACGGCGACGGGTCGCTGAGATTGTACGCCGACAGCTTTTCGAACGCGGTTCGGGTCGCGTCCACGTCGACCCCGGATAGCCGGTAGCCGTACTCATCGGCCTGATATTCGAAATAACGGCTGACCGCGTTCGGGATCGGCTGGATCACGAAATAGTATACCGTCACGAAGACCAGAATCAGCGGCAGACCGGCGATATCGCCGATCCGCGAGAATCCGAATCGTCGCGCATGATGCCGTATCAAAGCCGGGGCATATTTATTGAACAGGTATAATCCGAACATCAGAAGGAGAATCTCGCCGATCAACCCCAGCCAGATATGACGTTTTACGTAATGGCCGATTTCATGGCCCATGACGTATTTCAACTCGTCGGTCGTCATCTTTTCGATAGTATTATCATACAAAACGATTCTTTGCGTGTTCAACATGCCGGTAAAATAGGCATTGAGTTTGGTCGACTGTTTCGAGGCATTCACCTGATACATATCGGGATCGTCGATTCCCGCCCGCCCCGCCAACGCGCGCATCTCACCCGCCAGATATTCATCCTGAATAGGTTCGAACGTGTTAAACAGCGGCGTAATCACCACCGGGTATATCACGATAATAAACACCATGAACGGCAAGGCCAGTGCCGATAGCCACAACCACCATTTCTTGAAACGATTGATGAAATAATATGACACGAGTACGACGACATATAAGAATACGAACCACACCGCTTCATACAACACACTGTCGCCAAACCATTCTCCGACGCTTTCATTGGAAAAACCGTACTGATGCTCGACCACGAACTGACGATAATAATCGAACGGCAAATGCACGGCAAAGACGATAACGCTGAAAAACAACAGGTATAAAAGATACTGCACCGCCCGGGGACGGGCGATCCGTTCGGCATACGTTCGCAGGCGAGCCGAAAAGCCGGTATATAACAATGCCAGCAGGATGATGATCTCGATAAAAAAGCTAAAAAAACGCCAGATGTTTTTGAAACGGGCGTACGCCCCGAGTTTGTCGCGACGTTCGGCCGACAGCGGATACAAGCCGTCGGATTCCGACGACATCGTTATCTCGGCGGTCGTTACGACACTGTCGCCGACCGATTGCGGCATTGAATCCGCCACAAGCTCCGGCGCTTCGCCGCCGGCCGGAGGCTTCCGCTCCGGCGGCTGCCCTTCCCC
>CAZVNK010000023.1:1506-14099 GCA_964628115.1 uncultured Ignavibacteriaceae bacterium
GGCAGGAACCACGGCCATTAGTATGGCGAGGGCCAGAAGCAGGCACCCCATGATGTTCTCCCCTGAATCGTTATTACAAACGAAAATAGCGAATCCAAAGACCAATGTCAACTCGGGGAGTCGTCATCACTCATGCGGTTTTATTCGTGATCATCGTGGTTTCGCTTGATAACGATGACAATCCGTGTTTTATTGCGCAATGTCTTATACAGGAGAAATCGCGGCATTGGCGACGGCCGTTCTCTGGTCGTTTACCTCGATATTTTTCACTCTGGCCGCTCGCCGTATCGGATCATACTGGCTGAATAAATTCCGCCTGGTGATTGCCGTCGTATTTCTGGGAATGACCTTACTGGCCACCACCGGAGGACTCCTGCCGTCGAACATTCCCCGCGAATCGTATTATTATCTCATCGCCAGCGGCATTGTGGGGCTGACCCTCGCCGACTCCTGCCTGTTTCATGCTTTCGTGCTGATCGGGACGCGCCTGTCCCTGCTGATTTTCGCGGTCTCACCGATTATCGCGGCGCTGACCGCCTGGCCCCTTCTGGGCGAAAATATCGGCCTCTTGGGAAGTCTCGGCATTGCAATAACGGTTTCCGGTGTCATCTGGGTAACCCGTGAACGGCAGATAAACGGCAACGAAGAAAAGACAAAGACCCATGCCAAGCGCATTGGGATTATTCTCGCGCTTGGGGCCGCATCTTGTCAGGCAATCGGGTTGGTTCTGGCCAAGGCCGGTATGGGCGACAGTCTCGATCCCCTGCCCGCGACTTTCCTGCGCATGATTTCCGCCGCAACCGCCATGTGGTTCTATGGTTTCTTACGCGGCGATCACAAAGATTTCAAACGGAAGTTCCAAGAACATAAGGCCCTGGCTTTGGCGATCGGTGGTGCGTTTTGCGGGCCGTTTCTGGGCGTGTGGATGTCATTGACCGCAGTCAAATACACGCAGGCCGGAATCGCCATGGCTATCATGGCAACCGTTCCGATTTTGATCATTCCATTGGTTATCATCGTTTTCAAGGAAAAAGTCAGCCCCCGCGCGATAATCGGCGCAATTCTGGCCGTCATCGGGGTAACTGTATTGTTTCTGGCCTGACGTACATAGAAAAAGGCCGTAGTGACAAACACCACCGCCTTATAATTTGTCAAAGCCGTATCGGTTTCGAATTATTCCCAGACGGAAACGACTTTGCGGTCGCGCCCCTGACGCGAATACTTCACCACCCCGGTGATCTTGGCAAAGAGCGTGTCATCCTTACCGATTCCCACGTTCTGACCCGGGAGAAATTTGGTTCCGCGTTGCCGGACAATAATCGATCCGGCCGGGACGGCTTCACCGGCATATACCTTCACGCCCAGTCTTTGTCCGTGACTGTCACGGCCGTTGCGGGACGATCCGACACCTTTTTTATGAGCCATCGTATACTCCAGAAAAAACCATTATTTTCATACGCAAAGCTACGGCCCGGAAATTCCGGGCCGCAACAGTATAACTATATTTCAGGAAAAATCAAGCCTTATTTGGCAATCTTTCCTGATGCTGGTCTTCGGTTTGTTGATCGTTAAACGTGAAAATCAACTGCTCCGCGTCGGCGCTGATATTGAGATTACAATCGCCGGCATATTGCCCGCGCAACAATTCCTCGGCCAGCGGATCCTCCAGATATTTCTGAATCGCCCGTTTCAGCGGCCGTGCGCCCAGCATCGGTTCATACCCGTTCCGCGCCAGGAAATCCCGTGCGGTCTCGGTTAGTTTGAAGCTGATTCCCTTCTCCGCCAGACGGGTGGCGACTTCGGCCACCAGAATATCGACGATTTCCTTGATATGGTCGATACTCAGCGGGTGGAATATCACGGTTTCATCGATACGGTTCAGCAGTTCCGGATTGAACAGCTTTTTCAGCTCTTCGTTCACTTTCCGCTTCATCGCGTCAAACGATTCGTCGATATTCTCGGCATCGAAACCGACCGTCTTGCCGTCCTTGATCCGTCGCGTGCCGACGTTCGAAGTCATGATAATCACGGTGTTTCGGAAATCGACCCGGCGTCCGAAAGAATCGGTCAACGAACCGTCATCCATCAACTGCAGAAGGATATTGAACACGTCCGGATGCGCTTTTTCGATTTCATCGAGAAGCACCACCGAATAGGGACGACGGCGGACTTTCTCGGTCAACTGGCCGCCTTCTTCATATCCGACGTATCCCGGAGGCGCACCGACCAGCCGTGAGACCGCGAATTTTTCCATGTATTCCGACATATCGATTCGCACCAGCGAATCGGCGTCCTCAAACAGGAAATCCGCCAGCACCCGGGCCAGTTCGGTTTTGCCGACCCCGGTCGGGCCGAGAAACATAAACGAACCGATCGGACGTCGGGGATCACCCAACCCGGCGCGTGCCCGGCGAATCGCGCGGCTAATCGTCATTATCGCCTCACTCTGCCCGACAATGCGCTTTTTCAGTTCGTCTTCCATCCGCATCAGTCGGCGGGATTCTTTTTCCTCGAGACGAAACAGCGGGATACCGGTAATCTTCGAGACCACTTGCGCAATATCCTCGGCCTGAAGGACGATTTTTTCCTTCTCGCGTTGCGCATCCCAGTCCTTTTTCATCTCTTCGAGTTTTTCTTTCTTGAATTTCAACTCGTCACGAAGTTGAGCGGCCGTTTCAAACGCCTGATTCTTGACCGCTTTTTCTTTTTCTTCCTGAAGATTGGCGATCTCGGTTTCGATCTCGTTGAACTCATCCGGTTTGACAAAGGTCGCCAGATGCGCCCGGCTTCCGGCCTCGTCGATAACATCCAGCGCCTTGTCCGGCTGGAATTTACCGCTGATGTACCGATCCGACAATTTCACCGAGGCTTCGATGGCTTCATCGGATATTACCAGCTTGTGATGTTCTTCGTATTTCAGACGCAAGCCTTGCAGGATATGAATCGTGTTTTCGTATGACGGCTGTTCCACCATCACGGTTTGGAAACGACGATCCAGCGCACCGTCCTTTTCGATATACTTTCGATATTCATTGAGCGTCGTGGCGCCGATACATTGCAATTCACCGCGTGAGAGCGCCGGTTTGAAAATATTACTGGCCTCGAGCGATCCCCCCGCGCCGCCGGCTACGATGACGGTATGCAATTCGTCGATGAAAATGATCACATCCTTGGAATTGATAATTTCCTGCATGACCGCTTTGAGCCGTTCCTCGAACTGCCCGCGGTATTTGGTACCGGCAACCAGCGAGGCCATGTCGAGCGTCACCAGCCGCTTGTTTTCCAGCGTCTGGGGAACCTTGCCTTCCACGATTCTCTGTGCCAGCCCTTCCGCGATCGCGGTCTTGCCGACACCCGGTTCACCGATCAGCACCGGATTGTTTTTCTTGCGACGGGAGAGAATCTGGCTGACCCGTTCGATCTCATCCTCACGTCCGATAATCGGATCGAGTCTGCCGCGTCTCGCCAACTCGGTTAAATCGCGTCCGTAATGATCCAGCGCCGGTGTTTTTGATTTTTTTCGTTTTTTCTTGAATGACGACGGTTTCCCGCCCTGGATATTTTTCAGTTCCTCGTAAATATCCTTGTAGTCGATCTCATACATCGACAACACCTGTGCCGCCACTCCCTCTTCGTCTTTCAAAAGGGCCAGCAGAATGTGCTCGGTGTCGATATCCTTGGACTTTAACGCCCGTGCCTCCTGACCGGAGACTTCCAATGTCTTTTTGGCGCGTGCCGTCAGCGGCAGTTGCCCCACCGTCATGGTGCCCCCGGATGGCTGAACCACCTCTTCGATCGATTTTTTCAAATCGGGTGGTTCAATGCCGAGATTGTTAATAATCTCTGTGGCGCGGCCCTCACCAAGTTTGATCAGGCCCAGGAGGAGATGCTCGGTCCCAATGTAGTCATGGCGAAGTCGAGCCGCCTCGTCGCGGGCATACTCGATCGCTTTGCGAGCTAATTCCGTAAACATCTCATTCATGTTGATAAACCATCCTATTTATAAACAATTATTTACATCGTCAATGCCGGCTATGCCAGCTTTTTCCGTATCAGTTCCGCCCTGACGAAATCTCTTTCGTCCTGGCTTAATTCCTTCCGGTAATATTTCTGCAAATGAGCCGGTTGCGACAGCAGGAGCATTTCGTTAATCGTTGAAATGTCCAGAAAGTCGATGATTTTCATCGCGACTCCCAATCGCACCGCCGACAGCAGATTCATCACCTCATCCGAAGTCAGCATCCGCGCATGTTTGAGAATACCGAATGCTCGCCAGATTTTGTCCTCCGTTTGTTTCAGCGCTTCATTAATCAGCCGCTCTCGCGCCGCGACCTCTTCTTTTATTATAGAACGCGTAACGCGATCGATTAGTTCGAGAATTTGATGCTCCGTGATGCCAAGCGTGGTTTGATTCGACACCTGGAACAGATTGCCCAGCACGTCGGTCCCCTCGCCGTAAAAGCCGCGAACCGTCACGCCCATCTTTGATATTCTCGCGATAATCCGGTCGATATCCTTGGTAATAACCAATCCCGGCAGGTGAATCAACACCGAAGCCCGCATCCCGGTTCCGACATTGGTCGGACATGCGGTCAAAAAGCCGAAATCGGAATCGTAATCGTATTCCAGATACTGGCCCAATTCGTTTTCGAATTCAGTGGCGATTTGCAAAGCCCGGTCAAGGTTCAACGCCGGCGCCAAAGCCTGAATGCGGAAATGATCCTCTTCATTGATCATCACCGACAAGAGTTCATCGCGACGGACATACAATGCCCGCGACGCATTGTCATGCATAAACGTCGGCGACATCAAATGCCGTTCCACCAAAAAATCGCGGTCGACACCATCCAGCTCCGAAGCCTTCAGCAGTTTGCCGTCGGCAAGCATCTCCGACCGTCCCTGCGCCGATTCGAAAAATCCGATAACATTGCTTTTAATGTCATCTTCGGCGGCAGACGGGTAAATCGTATTTTGTAAATTACGGGCCATCCGGACCCGGGTGGACAGCACCACCATGCTTTCCTCACCCTCGCCGGAAAGCCAGCCGCTCAGCGTATTGGCCATATCTTCAAACGTCAACATCAATATTCACCTTTTGAAGCAAAGTTTCCCTCACGCATGGCCTTGAGCTTATCTCGTAAATCGGCGGCCCGCTCGAAATCTTCAGCTTCAATGGCCTTTTTCAGCTCGTTTTCCAGACGTCCCTCTTCCTGAACGGAATGGGCCTGGTCCTGATCCGCCACCGGCGGTTTGCCCTTGTGAAGCGATGAACCGTGAAGTCGACGCATAATCGGTTCCAGTCTGGATCGAAAGGCGGTATAACACTGCCCGCACCCGAACCTTCCCTGGCCGGCGAATCCTTCAAAGGTCAATCCACAGTTGTCGCATTTCAAATCGGGCATCGGCTCGCCGGTCTCATGGGAAAAATCCTGCTGGAGCATCCCCGCGAGGATTTCCGCCAGCGGAAAAGGCACGCTTTCCAACGGCGAATGAAATCCCATCTTGGCCGCGCATTCACTGCAGATCGACATGACCACTTTTTCATTGTTCACGATCTGCGTCAGATTAATCGTGGCCGGATTCTTCTTGCATTTCTGACAAAGCATCTAACTCACCACCTTCCCGTTAAATTCCTCGGAGGCGAGACCATCTATAAGTTTTACCGTTTTATCGCAACTTGTTGCCAATATTAAATTGTGTGTCGCAATCACCATCGTCATTTTTCGCTCCGCATTCAACTCTCGCAACAAGCCGTGGAGTCTTTCACCCGTTTTAATATCGAGGTTTCCCGACGGCTCATCGGCCATCACGACGTCCGGGCTGTTGGCAAGCGCCCGGGCAACCGCCACGCGTTGTTGTTCTCCCCCGGACAATTGTCGCGGGATATGGTTCATTCTCTCTTTTAAACCAACATCATGGAGAAGCTGTTCCGCAAGAGTGGCGGCATCTTTTTTGGATTTGCCCGCAACCAGCGCCGGTATCATGACGTTTTCAAGCGCCGAGAAATCGTCCATCAGGTAATGATGTTGAAAGACAAAGCCGATATGCCGATTGCGAAAATGAGATAACTCGTTCTCACTCATTGCATGAAGCTGTTTTCCCCGACATGAGATTTCGCCCTGAGTCGGACGATCAAGCCCCCCCAGTATGTGAAGCAGAGTCGATTTTCCCACACCGGATTCACCCACAATAGCCACCATTTCTCCCTGTGACACCGTTAAATTGACCCCTCTGAGCACATCAAGTGTCCCTTCCACGGTCGTAAAACTGCGGGAAACACCTCGCGCAATGAGAGACATATCGGTTCGGGTCGAATCCAATTCCGCAAATCTCCTTTAACTTCCCTGTAGAACATAGTATATAAGTATTTTCGCCATTATCGTCAAATAATTTAGGGATGGGCGCAAAATCGGTGTCCTAGTGCCTGATTATGTCGATAACCGATTGTCTCGCCGCACGATGTGCGGGGTACAGAGCCGTCGCGAAACAAATCACAATGGTTACCAGTCCGGCCAGAAGAAAGTCCGACCAGTGCACGTCGATCGGAAGATAATTGATAAAATACAATTCCGATGGAAGGGAGATGAGATTATACGTATTCTGAATCCAGGCGGCAGTCAACGCCAGTAACCATCCCCCCAGAATGCCGACGGCTCCGATGATTATGCCATTATAGACAAAGATTTTACGAATCGAACCGGTTGTCGATCCGACCGCCTTGAGAATGCCGATATCGGAACGCCGTTCCATCGCCAGCATGACCAGAGTCGAAATGATGGAAAACGCCGCCACCAGCACGATCAAGATAAATCCGATGAAGAGTATTTTTTTCTCCATTGCGATCCAGGTAAACAGATTGCGATGCAGAACATTCCACGGTACGACGTCGTAGGCGTAACCGAGCACACCCTGCAAAATCGGAGTGATTTCTTCGGCCAGATAAATATCGGTCAGTTTCAGATGCACGGCGGTGACCTCATCATCCATCTTGAACAGCCTCTGCGCGGCTGACAGCGGGACATACGCCAACTGCGCGTCGAACTCGTACATGCCGGTCTCGAAAATCCCGGTGATATAAAACCGCGCCACGCGCGGCCGCGAGGTTCGACGCAAATCCTCTCCGCTGATCGAATACAGCAAGACCGGATCACCGATTCCCACTCCCAACCGATCCGCCAGCGTGATTCCCATCAGCATCCCGTCGGCCGTCTCGGTACTGTCCATCGATGTAAACTCGAAGTCGTATTTCCCCGCCACGATATCATCGGAAATGTTGGCGGTCCTTCTTTCGGCGTCGAGATCGATCCCGCGCACCACAATACCGTCGCCGACCGACGCCGATGATATCGCCGCCTTGTAATAGATAAACGGCGATGCCGCCACGACATAGTCGACGTCCTCCACCCGCTTCATCAGATCGTGGTAATTGGGAATGGTCATGCTGTCACGCGGAAAAATCGTCACGTGCGACGTCGTCCCCAACAGGCGGGATCGCAATTCGCGCTCGAAGCCGTTGTGCATCGACATCACGAAACAGACCACGCCCACGCCCAGCGTTACCCCGACAATCGTAATCCAGGTGGAAACCGACGTAAAAAAGCGGCCGGATCGCAGATACCGGCCGGCTATGAAACGTTCGTAATACATATTCTATTTACGGCATCGGCGCGACGCCTATTCCTCCGGCCGCATCTGCGGGAAAAGGATAACGTCGCGGATCGAATGGTTGTTTGTCAGTAGCATTATCAATCGGTCAATGCCGAATCCCAACCCGCCGGTGGGCGGCATGCCGTAGGACAGCGCCCGCACGTAATCCTCGTCGAGCTGATGAGCTTCATCATCGCCGGCGCGTCCCGCCTCGACCTGCGCCTCGAATCGCGCCCGCTGATCGTCGGGATCATTCAATTCCGAGAAGGCGTTGCCCATTTCAAGTCCGGCGATATACAACCCGAACCGCTCGGTCAGCCGGGGATTGTCGCGATGAACCTTCGCCAGTGGCGATATTTCCAGAGGGAAATCCTTGATAATGGTCGGCTGGATCAACGTCGGTTCGACAAATTTCTCGAACATCGCCTCGACCACCTTGCCCCAGTTGATCAATCCGTCGCCTTCCATGCCTTTCTTTTTGGCTTCCGCTTTGGCATCCTCGAACGACAACGGCATCAAATCGATCCCGGTCGCTTCTTTCACCGCATCCACCATCGACACCTGCCGGAATTCCGGCTCGAAATCCACCTCATGCTCTTCATAGGTGATCTTGTACGAACCGTGCAAATCAGACACGGTCTTGCGAAGCAAATCCTGAAACAGGTGCATGATATCGGTATAGTCGGCGTACGCCCAGTACAACTCGATTATGGAAAATTCCGGATTGTGCAGGCGATCCATTCCCTCATTGCGGAAGTCCTTGCAGTATTCCCACACCTTGTCGAATCCGCCGACGATCAACCGCTTGAGATACAATTCGTCGGCAATCCGCAAATACAGGTCGATATCCAGCGTGTTATGATGCGTCATGAACGGACGCGCCGCCGCACCGCCGTACAACGGCTGTAAAATCGGCGTTTCGACCTCGAGAAAACCGCGTTCCGTAAGAAACTCGCGAATGGAACGAATGATACGACTCCGCTGAACAAATGTCTCGCGCACCTCCGGGTGGACGATCAGATCCGCATAGCGCCGACGATATCGCATTTCCTTGTCGACCAACCCGGCATGCTTGTCGGGAAGCGGATGCAATGATTTGGACAGCAGTTCGAATTTGCCGACCTGCACCGTTTTCTCTCCGGTGCGCGTAATAAACAGGGTTCCTTCCACGCCGATGATATCGCCGAGATCCATTTTGTTGAACAGCGCGAACTGCTCTTCGCCGACGTTGTTGATCTTGACATAAATCTGTATCCGTCCGTCGAGATCATGAATATCGGCAAAAGCGGCCTTGCCCATTCGGCGTTGAAGCATCATCCGTCCCGCCAGTCGAACCACCGTCTCTTTCTGCATCAATTCGTCAAAGCCGTCGCGCACTTCGGATATCGTATGAGTTCGTTCATAGCGGTATGGATACGGATTGATCCCTTCTTTGCGTAACCCGGCGATTTTCTCGCGACGATTGTTGATAATCTCATCGAGGGTTAACTGCGGTTCGGTCTGCTGTTGATTCTTATCCTGCTTGTCGGTCATAATCGTCGTTATTTCCTTTTGCCTTGCCTGATCTTCTTTTCCATCGCGGTCAGTACCGGAGGCGGCACCAGCGTGGTGATATCACCGCCATTGAGCGCAACGTCCTTAACAATGGTCGATGACAGATACACCCACGACAGCGACGGCATTAAAAACACCGTTTCCACCTCACGCGCCATTTTGCGATTCATCAGCGCCATTTGAAACTCGAATTCGAAATCCGACACCGCCCGCAAACCGCGAATAATCACCTTCGCCCGTAATTCCTTCGCCAACTCCGCCAGCAAACCGTCGAATTGTATCACTTCCACTTTCGGCATCCCGGCCAGACTGTCACGCGCCATTTCGTATCGTTGTTTCCAGCTGAACAGCGGATTTTTCCCGGCGTTTTTGGATACCGCGACAATAAGATGATCAAACAGACTCCCGGCTCGCTGTACCAGCGAGACATGGCCTCTCGTTATGGGATCGAAGGTTCCGGGATAGATTACCGGCTTATTTCGGCCGTTGGTCCTTTTCGCCATAAAACGACACCTCGGTTTTTCCGAACCGCCTTTGCTTAATCAGCCACATCCGTTCCGTGGCGGTTTCCTGTCCGGATTTGTGCTCAATAATAAGCAAACCTCCCGGCGCAAGCAAGTTATATCGAAGAATCGTGTCGACGATCTCCAACGGCGCAAATTCCTTGTATGGGGGATCGGCGAAAATAAGATCGAATTTCCGTCCGACTGTTTCAAGGGCGCGACAGGCGGATTTGTAATCGCCGGTCATGACATCACCGTCAAGCCCCAGCGTTTCCAGATTTTTACGAATAACATTCACCTGGGCGTGTCCGGCCTCGATGAACACCGCATGTTCCGCCCCATGCGACATCGCCTCGATTCCCATCGCCCCGCTTCCCGCAAACATATCAAGCACGCGGGCATCGGCGATATCATTCATCAGAATATTGAAAATAGCCTGACGGGTTTTATCGGACGTGGGACGAGTTGCCAATCCCGGCGTCGTTTGCAGACGCCGACCGCGAAATTTGCCGCCGGTGATACGCATCACGCGCTCACGGTCAATCCCAGGCTGACCAGGTACGATTCCGCCTCCGCCGCCACTCCGGGCGCGAACGTCGAGACCTTCATCGAGGGGAATTCCGCCGGGGCTTTCATCATGGTTGCGATACGATCCACCAGCGTTTCATCGGCCTTTGCTCCGGACACCAGAATACGCGACAACGGCGCCGATTTTCCCGATGAAAACAACACGGCCTGCTGGAATTTCAGGGTCGCGGTGATATCGATAACCGACATACTGCAGGCACCGCTTTCAGGCCCGGAAGTGATTTTGGGACAGGTTACCGCCCCCAATAAAACCGGTCGATCATGATATAAAAAACAATACGAACAAACCGCCGGGGACAAATCCATCAGGCAGATCAACTCACCGCCCACCGAACGGCAAAATTGCCGATATCCGTCGGCAAGCGACAACGATCTCAGCTTGAATCCGGTCGGTTTGCAAACTCGCTCGGTCAATTGGGAAATACGCAGGTCGACGCACTGACGGTTATATGCCACCGCCAGTTTTTCCTCGTCGCCGTTCAGATCGTACGCCTCCAGATAATATCGCGAAACATCATCGATCAGCGACGTGGTAAGCTCAAACAGGGCCGCCTGACGTAAATCGAGATTGCGATCGGCGGGAAGGCCCACTCGCTTGATAACCGCGTCGGCTTCCGGCACCGCAAAATACAATTCGCTTTCGGTTGCCTGAATCTCGGCCGGGTCGTCGTCCAGAGCGTAATCACCGACCGCATCGATCATGTTCGTGCCCGCAGATTGCGTACGCGAGGCGAACCTGATTCGGTTCCCGGTGATATCGCCGCCGATACGGCGCGAAGTCAATTCCACCACGGCGTCACCTTCAGATACGGCTTGATTCTCTCATAGGTCTTGTTCCCGATACCGGGCACCCTGACAATATCCTGCACCTCCCGGAACGGTCCCGCACTGTCGCGATAGGCGACAATCCGCGATGCCAGCGCCGGGCCGATTCCGGGGATCAACTCCATCGAATCGGCCGGTGACAGGTTGATATCGATCGTGAACAGCGTCGTATAACCCGGGGCGGTTTCTCCCGTGGCAACCAGCAGAGGCGTCATTACCCGATCCTCAGTGGCGAAGCCGCGTATGATACGAACGGTGGCAATCACCATCAACGTGCAAACCAGAAACACCAGGACTTTCAACTGCGCCGACGAAAATTCAAAAAAACGATTCATATTCTCTTTTCAATACTTTCGTAATACCGAACGGTATGATAATATATGCCTTACTTCGCAAAACGCAACAGCCGATGACGGTTTATTGACTCGAAGTCCGCTGATTCGCATGCTACTTCTTCATGACCAGCACCACGCCCACCAAAATCAATACTGTTCCCACCACTGCCATATAAGTGAACGTCTCCGAGCGCACCAGATATCCCAGCGCAATCGCGATCACCGGGATGAAAAAGGACATCAGCGATACGGTCACCGCTCGCATCCGTTGCAACAACCAGTAATACGCCAGAAATGCGATAATAGTCCCGAATGTCGCTAAATAGAACAAAGTCGAAACGGATTTGGTTGTCACATGGAATGCGTCCAGTGGTTCCAGCAAGGCCGCAATGAGAATAGTTAAAATCGCACCGAGGGCAATCTGAAGCGACGCCATCATGCGAATCGGCGTTTCGCGAAGTCTGGCCCGGACATCGACGGTCGCATACGCAGAGGTCGCCGAACTGACCACCCCCGCCACGGTTCCGCCGAATGCCAACTGCGAGATACTCAGGGAATCGAAAAAGATCACGATCACGCCGCCGAAACCGATCACCAGCCCGCCCCATGCGATCGGTGACAGCCGCTCCTCTTTGAGCATGATCGCCGCAAACGCCGCAACGAAAAACGGAAAGGTCGTATACAACACCGCCATCATGGCCGATCCGATATGGGTTTCCCCCCAGTAAACCAGTATATAACTCAGGGTGTACATGAATATACCCGGATACGCGACCGACCAGATGGTTTTCCAATCGCGCGGGTATCGCACGCGTTTGATAAAATTGATTGCGAAAAGAATTATGGCCGCCAAGGCAAATCGCAGACCCGCCGACCAAAGCGGCGGGGAATCCTCCAGCCCGATTTTAATCGCCAGCCAAGTCGATCCCCAGATCAGGCAAAGCATGATATAGATTAAGTATGCAGTCATGGCGGGCAATTAATCGGGGAAACGCCAAAAGTCAATGAGAGTTATGAGAATTCAGAAAAATCAGCGAAATAGGTAGTGCCACATTTTAAAAAATTTAATTTTTAATAAAGAAAGGCAAGGATATTAAATATTGACTTATGTAATATCAAAGCTATAACAAATTATGACTTC
>CAZVNK010000024.1:0-9656 GCA_964628115.1 uncultured Ignavibacteriaceae bacterium
GATACACGTTCGGAATTTGCGTTTGGACCGCGTTTATGAAGTCATCCGACAGTTCGGTCAACCGGGTGTGTTCCTGGTCACGCATGCTATCGGCAAGCCGAATCGCTTCTCCCAGTCCGACGATGGCCGGGATATTCTCGGTTCCGGGACGGCGTCGCTTTTCATGATGTCCCCCCTGCATAAGCGGCGTGATTTTTACACCACCGCGTATATACAATACACCCACGCCTTTCGGGCCGCACAGTTTGTGCCCCGACAACGCCAGCAGGTCGACCGCCAGATCATCGACGTTCACCGGAATCTTGCCGACCGACTGCACCGCATCACAATGAAAGAGCGCGCCCCTCTCGCGGGCGATGCCCGACAGTGTCGCGATATCCTGAATCGTGCCGACCTCGTTGTTGGCATGCATCACCGAAACAATCGCCGTCCGATCGGATATTTTCTCACGCAATTCGTCCGGCGAAACCCGTCCCTCCCGGTCGACGCCGAGATAATCCACGCTGAAGCCCTCTTTTGCCAGAGCCTTCGCGGCCATCAGAACGGCGTGATGTTCGACCGATGACACGATGACATGATTGCGCCTCTTTTGCAGGTAATAGGCCGCACCCTTGAGCGCAAGATTGTCGGACTCGGTGCCGCTCGACGTGAAATAAATCTCCGACGGCTCCGCCCCGAGAACTTCGGCAACATGTTCGCGCGAACTCTCCAGCGCGGTTTTGGCCTCCCGCCCGAAATGATGCACCGAACCGGCATTGCCGTATTTGTCCGTCAAATACGGCATCATGGCATCCAGCACCCGCCGGTCAAGCGGTGAGGTGCTGTTGTAATCGAGATATATTTGCATCAATCTTCAATCCTCATTCCGACTTTATACCAAACATATGGCATAGTAGTCAATTTTAGCCGATTGTCAAGAGTCCGGCGCTTGTGGCGCCGACTAACAGGTGATACGCCTAAAACGCGTAAAGGATGGTGAAATGAAAGCGATAGCCCGACGAGTAAGCCGACGTTTTGACACGGCGGGCATAGTCGAACCGAATCGGCCCGGCCGGTGAGATGAATTGAATACCGAGTCCGTAGGACAGGGCCAGATGATCCCAGGCGATTTCTTCCTGATTGCGAAATCCGTTGCCCATGTCGCCGAAAATCGATCCCCAAAACTTGCCGAAAATGGGATAGCGGTATTCATGATTACAAATGACGATTATATTTGCGCCTTCCGGTTTGTTCTCTTCCAAAAGCGGCCCCAGTTGGTTTTCCCTGAAACCGCGAATCGAGTTGGCCCCACCGATATAAAACCGCGCATCCACCGGAACCGTTTCCGATGACCCGAATTCCTTGACATACCCGGCTTTGATCCGTGTCGCCTGAATCCATCCCGGCCAGACTTTGCGATAGCGCGACCAGCTTGCCTCGCCATACGTGTAGGAATTGTCGCCGCTGAGAAATCCGCCGACGTATTCGTAATTCAAACGACTCACCGATCCGTCGGTCGGCATTAAAATATTGTCCCGGCTGTCGCGCTGAACGGTCAAATACAATTTGCGACGATTCGACAATTCTTCCTCCTGTTTCAACAGAACCTGGTCCTCTTCCGACAAGCCGGAAATTTTGACCGACTTGTACTCGAATCCGGTCAATACGTTGATTTTGTTGCCGAGTTTTCTGGTGGTCGAAGCCGCCAGTCGCCAGGAACCGATGCGATACGATTCCACCCGATCCTGAATTTCCGGAGAAACCGATCCGGTCAGCGTCAACGGCATGCGCAATCCGAGAAACCACGGCTCCACGAAACGTATCGTGTAACTATGATTGAAAATCCGCCAGTCGGTAAGAACCACCGATGACACTTCGGCGGACAATTCCAACCGCCGCGAACGTAGAACATTGCGTTTTCCCCATGACCCCGACAGTGTCCAGGTTAAATCCTTGATGGAATCCTGCGCCGCACCGGTCTTGATCGACACATAATGCGGATTCTTCTCGCGCAGGCTGAGAATAAAATCCGGATTAAGTCGGTCGGCGTCGTGGGCTGAATCACGCGCGGCGCGGTAAAGCTGAAGCGTCAGATAATTTCCCGTTTGCAAAAGCCGTTTCTGTGAATTGATAATATCCTTACGTTGATACACGTCTCCCGATTTGAACGTGATCTCCCGACGCGCCACCGATTCATGAAACTTGTCGGCCCCGGTGATGTTGACTCCTCCGAAATGCACCAGTGAATCGGCATTGATAAAAAAGGCGATATCAGCATGATTGTCGGCCAACGCCGTATCGATGGCATACTCCGCGGTGGCATACGGATAACCGTCGTTGGCCAACATGGATTTGATATCGTAGGTCGCTTGTTTCAATGCAAACGGATCGACCGGTTCTTTCGGCTTAAAGCGGTCGGCGATCTTTCGAAAGTCATGGGAAAACTTGTCATTGAAACTGCCGTTCACTTCCACCCGTCCGTACACGAACTGCCTTCCCTCATCGATACGAACTTTGATAAGCGCCGCTGAGTCGGGCGGCATCGGCTCGAATGTTTCCCGCACCCGCACGCCGAGGAATCCCGCCGAAAGATACAGGTATTTCACTTCCGATGTGTCGCGCATCAGCGTTTCGCGTTGAATTCGAATTCGCCGGTCCGATTTGATCTTGCGCCACAAGTTGCTGGTTCGGGAGAAAAGACTTGAGCGTATTTTTCCCCTGGAATAATAACTCCCCTCATCGACGTCGATAATAATGGAGTCGATCCTGGGTTTTTTCCTGATCCAGCGCTGGTAAACGGGATCATCGACCTGCGCCTCGGCCAATCCGGACATGATGATTATTCCAAGCAGTGCAAAGATGTAATACGCCGTTCGCTTCATATCAATAATCCCAGTAGAAATTCAACAACAGGTTGTACAGGTAGTTTTCATCCAATCGTCCCTCCATCAGCAGGAATCGTTTCAACCGGTATTCGAAACCGACTTCCTTGCCGGAAACGCCCGATATCGCCGACTTGCCGTATACATACAAATTGGGATGGGTGTAAAATCCCACGGTCAACTGAGTTCCCAGCGGATCGAATTTGTCGCCGTACACCGGGTCGATTTCAAACGTCTCCACTCCCAGCGTTCGGGAACCGATCTGTGTGAACTGGGTGCTGAGATACCCCGATGCCGCCGATGCCAGCCGGTCGCCAAAACGCTCGGTGGCGTCCCCGGAGCCGGCATCGCCGGAATAGTAATTGGTAAAAATCAACGGTACGATTTCTTCCGTGCTGAATTGCGATCCTTCGGCGGCGCTGATAACCGGCTCATCGAGTGTCCCGGTGATATGCACCCGCAAATCATAGGTTGTCGTCAATGGCTGGCCGAATTGATCGACCTCGTTGGAAACCCCCCGCACTTTGGTCGTCGCGTAGATGTCAAGTTCGGGATTGGGGTATTCAATGTCGTTGTAGGTGATGGTCGCGCCGGGTTCGATCCGGAAACTGCGATCGGCAAGATATCCTTTTCCCCGCAAGATTTCCATCGCACCCAGATACCGATACTTGCCTGCCTCTCGAATGAAGTTGATATCGCCCGACAACTCCGCGTCGATATCATCGTTTTTTATCCAGAGATTGGACATGACCTGCGCGTTGATATTGAAATCCCAGCTGTTTTCGGCCTCAAGTGCGGACAATTCCGCCCAGCCGGAATTGTCGCTGGCGAAATTCTCGCGGTACATCCCCGAATAAATCGTCACGTCACCGTAAATGGTCGGCGGGGTCGCTCCCTGTATGGTAAGATCGGCGTCGAGTAACGCCGAAATGTCGCCCAGCTCATATCGCACCGGGAAGTTGCGGACGCGGACACCGACACCGTAATCGAATTCATCGATGTTATTGATAGTGATTTTTCCCGAAGCGCTGACCCGACCGAGCATTCGGCCATTCCGGCACCGGGCCGTGGCGGATTCGATGGTTATCGTTTTGTTGTTCATGATTATGTCGACGTTCAGGCTGTCAAGCGGCAGTTCCAGATCGAACGGCTTCATCACGCCGTTGCGCACTTTGGCCTGTCCGTAGATGTTCGGCGTCAACGGCTGACCGGACAGATTGAACGACGCCTCGAAATCCCCCCGCAGTCGCTCGACCTCGGGGATATACAACGTCAATAAATCGAAACGGACATCGTGGGCATTGATATCGATATTCTGCTCGGCGTTGGGAAACCGCTCGGCGACCTCACCCAGCGTGAGATCGATGGGAAAAATCCCCCGCGCGCGATATCCGCCGGTGCGACTGTCGAGATACACCGAGTCGATATACGCCTGTTTGTCCAGATAACGAACGTTTGCATACAAATGTCCCAGCAGGACGTTCTTGTTGGTCAGAGAATCGATCCGTCCGGTAAATGCCATAACCGGATCCTGAAAGGGACCGGACGCCGTAATACGCCCCGACAACTCGCCGTCGATTTCATAATCCTCCGACAACAACCGCAACCAGTCGGCAATCCTGATGCGTTCCATATCGACCGCAAGATCCAATGATTCGTCATAGTTGAGTCGTCCCATTCCTTCGACGAATCCCACCGGCGGCAGTAACCGGCAACGGATAATATCGTATCCCGCCGAATCGATGGCCACAATGATGGTGTCGTCGTTTTCCAGACTACGATCCAGCAATACGCCGTTCATCTCGGAAAAAGCGAGCTTCTGGGGATACGATGCGTAATCCAGATATCCTTCCCCCCGCACCCGGGCGTACTCATTGAACATGGATAAATCATCGAACAACACGCGTTGCGAATCGACTTCCATTTGCATGAAAATCGAATCGTAAGGAACATCGTACGCGATTCCGTCGTGAAGCGAGACCACGACCTCACCATTGCGATCATACAGGAAATTCGAGATATTGCAGTCGATAGCGGCGTCGGCGGCATAGACGTCATACAACCACAAGGAATCCGACTCGAAAAAGGCCATAATATCCGGATTGCCGGTTTTACCACTGACCGTAAAATTAACGTCACCGCGTCCGCCGAGGCGCTCAATAAACGTTTGTCCCGTAAACGCCGAAAGATCGGCAAACTCGGTGCGCCCATCCATATACAACTCGCCCGAATAATTCACTCGCCCCGAAACGACGAATAAATTATCGCCGTACACGACCTCATATCCGTCGAGAAATACAATGCTGTCGGTGGTAATTTCCATGCCGCCCCGAATGGCGTACGCGTGGTATTCATCGAACCACGATTCTCCCAGATCGGCCGTTACGCGCAGGAGTAAATTGTCACTTCGTAATCCCTGCCCCGAAATACTGATAGAGCCGTTCAGCCGCGAATCATAGGTGTTCGGGACAACATTGTTTAGACTGAAATCCGCAATGGTTCCGTTGACATGATAGGTATTGGGATCGGGTTTGAAATCCAGATCGCCCCGCGCCTCAATGCTGCATCCGTGAAGGATCGTCCCGGAAAGGGTGTCGAAATCGAAACGATTGTCCGCGAAACGAAACCGCGACATCAATGAATCGAAATGCCGCTCCATGAAATCCCCCGAAAGATACACCGTCCCGGCGACCTCTCCCCGATCGAGGCTGACCACGCCGGCGGCAGTCAAGCGCCCGTTCAGATCGGCGTCGATAAACCTCGCCACCTCACTCATGGTTACCCGGCAGTCACTGAGTATCAATTCGCCCTGAATCTCCTTTTCGAACAGAAGACGTCCGTCCATGGTCAGCATGGAAGAATCCGTCACGACGAAAATATCCTGAAACATGAGGCTTTTGTTACTCAGGGTCAGCTTGCCCCCGGCCGTGACCAGATTGAATCGATTGTCCGACGAGGTATATCGCATTCCGTCGATATCCACCGAATAGGTTCCTTCACGTCCCATCACATGCGACTTGATCACGATATCCTCGAAAACCAGCGTATCACCGGGGCGATACAACGTCAGCATCAAATTGTCCAAGCCGAGATTGTTGATTTCGAAATCAAGTGGGGTGCGTTCTGATTCAGACGAACGGGTTGGTTTGGGAAACAGCCAGCCATCGTCACCCTGTTTTAAGGACAACTCCGCCGACTCGATAAAAACACTTCTAAATACGATATTTCCGCGCCAGAAATCCAAAAACGAATAGCGCAGGGATAGCTCCGGAATCGACGCCAGCACGTATTTTTCGGAACCGTCGTCATAGACGACATTGGTGTTTTTCAGCACGAGTTGCGAAAACAGATCCCCTTCGATATTCTCGATATAGACTTGCAGAGGAAGTTTGTCGCCGATCATGTCACGCAAGGCGCGATTGGCCAGATTTTCCATCAAACCGAACTGGAACATCGCCAGGTAAAACGACACCACAAACAGCAGACTCGAGACGATTATCGCGAGGATGATTTTATGAATCAGGCGCATATTTCCCCTCGATATCCGACATGATATTCCTCGCCGACTCGTATCGATCATCCCCGGAAAGCGGACGAATATCATCGTTGACCTGATGCAACAACTCGACCGATGCTCCCACGTTCAAACTTCCCATCACGTGCGAGATCAACTGACGCTCCCGGCCGTCGCCAATCAGCGCGGCCACTTCCGCCAGCTCCCTTTCCACCTGGGTCAGACCCGGTCTGCTGAGGACTTTGCCGTATCCCTCGAGAACCATCCAGCGAAACAGATCGGGCGACATCGCCAGAAACTTTTGTTTCAATCGATCATAATTCTTGCCGTACACTTTTCTGCACAGCGCCTTGCCGTCACGATACCACGAAAGCGCCTCATCGGGAGATATCGGCTCGATATCATCGGCCTGACCGCTATGGCCGAATACGTCATGGTAAACCAGCGCCGCTTCAATCATGCGTGGAAATCCCAAAAACAAATAACTCTGCAACACCGTCTCATAGACGGCCGTTGTCGCAACATTCTGCTCTTTAAGGTATACAAAAGACACGGCGGTAAGGTCGTTATTGCCAAAGGCAATTGCGGCCGATAGAAGCGAAACCTGACGGCATTGGCGGCTTTCGGCAGGTAACTGCAAACTCCGCAAATGGTTCTGAAAGTCTTTCGGCGTTATCACGGGGATAGTATACGAGAAATGCCGTGCTTTTGGCAACAGCAATCTGGTGACTATTTGATCCGGCGAAGTTCCGCTTCGAGTCTCTGCATTTCGCGGCGAAGCTGAACCATGCGATTTTGGATAGAGTCGATGACCGCGTCACGATCGCCCTGATACCGGCGATCCTCGCTATATAAATTCGGTGATTCAATCGTCGCCTCGCCAAGCGTAACCTGCAAAGCCCGGATTTGATTGTTGCGGATAATACGCATCGTCACCATGGTTCCTGGGCTGGATTTCTGCACGTATTGCATCAACTCGTTGGCCGAGGTGACCGGCCGCGAATTGAAATCGATAATGATGTCGCCGGTACGAAGGCCGAAAATATGCGCCGGAGATCGTTCCACGGTTCCCGCCACGTAGACACCGGCCCGATTGGAAACATCGCTTTCATAATATTCTATATCTGCCGGCTGGATACCGAGATAGCCGGCCTTGCGGTCGCCATGCTGAACCAAATACTGATAGACTTCCGTAAGTTTGTAAGCCGGTACGGCCGCTCCGGTTTGTGTTTCGACATCACCGCCGATGCCGGAGATCACGATTCCCACCAGTCGTCCGTCCATCCCGAACAGACCGCCGCCGACCGACCCCGACGATACCGGGGCCGTGAATTGCAACGTGCCGTCCTGACGATACCCGACACAAAATCCGAGTCCCGGCGATGACAGCCCGTACGAATTGCCGATGGCAACCACCAGCTTGCCGCGTAACAATTGTTCCGAAGAAATCGTCACCGGCCGCCCGATCGGCTGGCTCGCTTTCAGCATTGCCAATCCGGTCAGATAGTCGATTCCCTCCAAACTCGCGGTAAACGGTTTGGCGTTAAACCAGACCACCAAACGCTGGAAACCGGAAATCGAACGCGCCGACGTGAGGATATGCCCGACGCTGTCGATAATCACTCCGGTCGAGATCAGACTTCGCGCCGGTCCCCAATCGGGATCGTTCTGGTTTTCCGGTCGACTCTGCCCACCGGCCTCGACCGTTACGATCGACTGGATCGCCGAATCGATAACGTTTTGCAGATGATGTTCCAGGCGGTCGATCGACTGCCCGTGCGCCGTTACGGCACAACATAAAAATACCGCCGGGATTATCAGTAATCTGATTTTCCCAGCGGTAGTGCTTAAGGACATTCTCATGATCAATAAACCTGTCGCACCTCCTTCACGGCGTCATTCTGTGGTGCAATGTATGTCCTTATAATCGGCCTCGGCCGATTCGTCGTAGTAGGCCCCAAACCCAAATGGCCCAAAACGATCTTTCCTTGTGATGACCACGCGGTGGTATTGTTTGCGAAGGTATTGGAGCCGGCCAACTGATTCATATACCCGCGAACGCGATTGGCGCGCGCCACCTGCCGGTCAAAATTCCAGTGTTTGCTGGCGTGTTGCGAGAACGTTCGGCTCGCCGCCGGCTGAACCGTCATGTAGCTGTCGTCAAGATTTTCGCGTTCCATGTCGTGTTGCGCCACCATATACCCGTCATCCGGCACCAGTAAACGCTCAATGCCGCCGGTCAGAACGAATGCCAACATCAGGCAAAACGTCGCCACCACCGGCACCATCCGTCGCATCCCGATTGCCGGCGCCTGTTTCGGCAAATACGCTTTCGACCGCGTCTCGCGGTAGCGTTCATCGGCAATCCGATTAAGCAAGCGGTTGTTGAAATCCGCCGACACATCGGCAGAAGGCAGTTTACTTAATGCCCCAAATACATCGCGAAAGTCAGCCTCCTCCCGTCGACACTCCGGACAATGCTCCAGATGTGCCGAAATCGCGCGGCGCCTTGCCTCCGACAACTCACCCTTAGAGTAAGCTGACAGGAAGGAGCGTACCTTTCGACATTGCATTGTATTCCTCCATTCTCGGTTTTAGCTTTTCTCGAAGCAATGCTCGCGCCCGGTTTACCCTCGACTTTACAGTCCCGAGCGGTATATTCATGACTTTGGCAACTTCATCATACGGCAATTCTTCGATATCCCGCAGGACAAAAGCCATCTTGTATTTCTCAGGAAGATTCTCGATCGCCCGTTTCAGCACCTGCGGAAGATTCGTCGGAATTTCCATTTCCACCGCGATCTCAGCCTCATTTCCCTTCAAGTCGAATATATCAAAGAATTTGAACCGTTTTCTCTTTCGCAATTCATTGCGCGCCAAATTCAACGCAATCGTATACAACCAGGTTGAAAAGCAGTGCTGGAAATCGAACGAATCTCGATGCTGATACACCCGCACAAACGTTTCCTGCACGATATCCTCCGCCTCTTCCTGACTTTGAATCATCCTTGTGATGACATTCATAAGCCTTTGCTTGTATTTGTTCACCAACTCGCTAAAAGCTACCATGTCACCGTTCTGGACCCGTTCAAAAAGGTCATAATCGGCCTGTTTTTCGGTTTGCTCTTTCAACCATTTACCCTTAGTCACTCACCTGTTTATTACGTATACCGTCGGTGATATAAAAGGTTCCATAATATTTTCGGCTTGGGTGCTGTTAACTTTATAATATACAACATATTAAGAAATATTCAAAATATTTTACCGGGGCGACCCAATAA
>CAZVNK010000024.1:9677-14077 GCA_964628115.1 uncultured Ignavibacteriaceae bacterium
GAATATCCCGATCAGAAAGACTATCGCCAATGGCAGTCCGATCAGACGGTATACCCGCCCCAGATCGGCCTTGAAATACTCTGAAGACAGCACCAGACAGAAATGCGCCGGAGACAACATCATCCCCAAATACCCTGAGATATAGGCCAGAAAGATATTGGCCGGAACGACTTCCGGCTGATATAAAAATCCGGCCAGAATCGGATATGAAAGCCCCACAAACGCCGCCACCATACCGGTTAAAAGCCCCGATGAGAAACAGACCGCGAAAATGACCACGCCCACCGGCAGTCCGATTCGGCCCGTAAACGCCGGAATACTCCCCACCGCGCCGGTAAGCTCAAGCATGTGCTGAAATGAGATAATCCCGAATACCAACGCCAAAAGACGCCATGTCAGCGCCTCACTCGCCACTTTACGGATTTCCACCATCGACGGTAGTTCAATCGTTATCAGTAGAACCAACGCGATTGCAACCGCCCAGACCAGATCGACCGGGAATATCGCATAAAGCAGAATAGTCAGAATAATCGGCCAGACCGCCAAAAGAACTTTGGCAGATGGCCCCAATACTTTACCGTTCTTGCTATTGTCGTTTTTAATTTTCCTGACGAAGAAGAGAATCCCGATCGGAATCATCACGATCGACATCGGCAATTGTAGCAGGGAAATCGTGCCCACCGAAACCCCCGCCAACGCGGCCCCCAGAATGATTCCCGGATACACCGGCCAGAAATACTCCACCACGTGCCGCGACCAGTAATTGACCGCCGTCATGAATTCCGGAGAGTGCTCCTTTTTCGGTACCACCCCGGCCACCAGCGGCGCCGACATCAACGCCCCGCCCGGCATCGGCATCAATCCGATCAGGGCCGGAATAACCGCCGCCGCGGTGCGTGCGCCACCCGGAAGGGCTTTCGCGGCTGTCACCAGCCGATCCAGATAGCCGATCTCCCGCAGTAATCTTCCCATGAAGGTAATCAGAACGATAATGACATACAGCCGGATAAACTGCCCGGATAACAGAGTATCGATATACCCGTGCCAGATATCACCGATATTCGTTCCAAAAAAAAGCGCCGTCGCCAGCCCCGCCGCCATAAGCGCATAGCCGACAAAAAGCCGCAATCGAATGGCCAGGACAATTCCGGCGAAAATCAGGGCGAGTTTGAGGATATCGTTCATAGACGGCAAATATACGACATTATCAAAGACACTGTCAATCTCGACGGAAATATTGTTTTCAACGTTTGCATGATATATATTTCGACTCGTATGAAAATCACCTGCTCCATTAACGGACGCGCGGTCGCCAAAAACGACGCGAAAATATCGATATTCGACAACTCGCTTTTTTACGCCGACGGGCTTTTCGAAACCCTGCTGGCACTCGATGAAAACGTCATCTTTTTGGACGACCATCTCGACCGCCTTGAAAAAGGGGCGGAACTGATCAATCTTTCCCTTCCCGTCGACCGCAAGACGCTCACTCGCTGGATCAAACGAACCAATCAACGCAACCCGGCACGTATAAAAAAAGTCCGCCTGACCGTCACCGCCGGGGATTCCGGATTCTGGGCCGGTCGTCCCTCGAAATCGCGTATCGCCATTATCGCAACGGAATACCATCCGCCGACCAAACCGTTCCGACTGATGATCGCGCCGTTTCGAGTCGATCAGGATTCACCCTTTCGCAATGTCAAGACTCTCTCGTTTATCATTGAAATGACTGCGCGCAAGCACGCCTATCGGGGGAAATTCGATGATGCGATCCTCATCAATCGGGCCGGATACGTGGCCGAAAGCACTTCGGCCAATCTTTTTTGGATTAAAAAAGGCGTATTATGCACCTCCCCTCTCAAGTCCGGTTGCCTGGAGGGCATGACACGCAAACATATTCTGGAGTTGGCGCAAACCGGCGGTATTCCAACCCGTGAGAAAAATATCCGACTGAAAGATCTGCTTAAATCGGATGAAATCTTCGTCTCGTCCTCACTTAAACTCATCATCCCGGTCACCGCCATCACCGACCGAAAGACTCACCGATTCCCCCTCGGCCCGGTGGTGAAAAACCTGCAACAGCTTCTCTATCAGCGAATTGGACTGAATAGATATGGTGCACCGCGCGACTGATCACGACCAATATTTGTGCGGCCATGTCGCCGCCTCTAACACGTAAGTCATTGCAATATAACTCCATAGCCACACTTTTATAAATGGGAACGGAAATTGCATGGATACATATAAAGCACGATGGCAGTTTTAAACTTGATTACCCCGAAACAGAGGGGTATTATCGCCGATACACAGGATGTTGCCATAAAAACATGGAGGTTGCGATGCGAAGACTGCTATGGGCAGGCATGATAATAACCGGCTTGGTGATAATGATGACGACAATGGTTCAGGCACAAACCGAAACGACACGATCGTTATATGATATTCCGCCCCGGAATCTGATCGATGCGCCGACCTCGATGACCCTTCCCCGGGGCTGTTTCGATGTGATTCTGCGCGTTTATCCCAACGGCGGCATTCTCGGAAGCACCTCGATCGGTTTGACCAATCGCTTTATGATCGGGATATCGTACGGCGCCGAGGGAATTATCGCCGATGCCGAACCGAATTGGAATCCGAGTATGGAGTTCAACGCCAAACTGCGCCTTATCGATGAAAGCGTTTTTCTACCCGCGCTGGCGATCGGTTTCAACTCCCAGGGCTACGGCTCGTACGATGACGGTCAGCAACGCTACACGTACAAATCGAAAGGCTTTTACGCCGTGTTCAGTCGTTCGCTGTTTTTCTACAATGCCTCCGTCGGCGGACATGCGGGCGTGAATTACTCGATGGAGTATGACGGCGATGACGACGATGACCCGACGCTGTTTTTCGGAATCGACACTCATTTCAAATACAGTGGCGGATTCGTGCTGGAATACGATATCGCATTCAATTACGACAAATCATCACAACATTACGGACGAGGACGCGGGTATCTCAACGCCGGTTTGCGCTGGCTGTTTTCCGAAAATCTTGAAATCGAGGCGATTTTCAAGAATTTGCTGAATAATCGCCGTGACGTGAACTCTTTTGGACGAGGATTGCGTTTAACATATATAGAATTCTTCTAAGCCTGTAACGGAAGTGGGTGGCAAATATGCGAATGATGTTAAAAATACTTGTACCGCTGGGAATGCTGATCATTATGACGGCCGGTTGTTATACCGTGATCATGCACCCGGTATCCGACGAGGACTATACGCAACACGACTATCAACAGGATTGCCTGAGTTGTCACCCCGATTATCATGAATATCCGTACGGCTATTTTTACGGCGATTATCCCGATTACTGGTGGGATACGCCGCGCTACGGCCGCTATTACGCATATCCCTGGTGGTGGGATCATTACTGGTACAGCGGCGGACAGGTCAACTACGGCGATGACGGAGGCGACGGCGACTCCCCCAGATCCGAAGAAGCCATGAAAGCCTCGCGGCGCGATGCTCTTCGCCCGCCCTACACCGGCAGTATACCGAGCACGATCAGTCGCGGAGGCGCCACCACGACCGGAACCACGCGCATGACCGGATCATCGAGCGGAAGTTCGACCGGCACGTCGGACGACAACAGCTCCTCCACCCAAACGCAAACTCAGACCAAAACCAAGGATGAACAGGAAAAACAGAAAAAAGCCTCGCGGCGTGACGGCAGGAGAAAATAACCATGCGACTGACACGACTACTTATCGGATTGACACTACTGCTCGCCTGCGCGTTTTCGACCGGACAGGCCGACTATATTGAAAGCGTCGAGGAAATCTCCGCCGCCAACGTCTTCGGCATCGGCGCCCGCCAGATGGCGATGGGCGGCGCGGGCATGATGTCCATCGACGGCGCCGCGCTGTATTACAATCCCGCCAATTTGGCCCGGATTCCCCGTATCGAATTCATGGTCGGCATGTCCAACCAGAAATTCGCCGATGAATCCACCGTGCGCCCCCTGCGTAAAATCATCGATGCCGCACAAATCATCCCCGAGGAAAACATCTACGCCAATCGTTTCGAGGGGTACACTTCCCTGCCGAACAGCACCGATGACGATCGCTCCAACACCCGACTCAGTACCGCTATAATTACCATTCCTATCGCGGTTCGCTGGTGATCGGTTTCGGGGTCGCCCGCACCGTCGATTTCGACCGGGTTTTTTCGTTCACCCATCGCGACACATCCGCCGAAGGCAGTATCGTCGCCCTCGGCAATGAATTTCAATCCGGCGGCCTCTACCAATGGTCGTTCGGTATGGGCATGGACCTCTCCCCCCGGCTTTCGTTCGGCGGGTCAATTTCGCTGTATACCGGCAAGCATGAATACAATTTCGATTATGATCTTGATTCTCTT
>CAZVNK010000025.1:0-6194 GCA_964628115.1 uncultured Ignavibacteriaceae bacterium
GGAAATGCAACTCGTGAAAAATCATCCCCGCTGGGGTTGTGATATTATCAAGGAAACCGATATCGTCGAACCGGAATCGTATTTCCCCGTATTCGAACATCACGAACGCGAAAACGGCTCCGGTTATCCCAACGGCATCGGCGCCGACAAAATTCATGCCTTCAGCAAAATCGTGGCGATCGCCGACGTGTTCGACGCCATGACCACCAAGCGGGTCTATCGCGATGCGATGGCGGCCTTCCCGGCGTTGAAAACCATGTTTGAGGATAAAGGCGCGTTCGAAAAACACCTGCTCGAGCATTTCACCCGTCTGATGGGCCCCAGCAAGCTGTCCGAATTATAACACTATTCGTTTCCTCAATAATTATCCGAGACGACGGCATCATCAAAAAACAAAAACACCTGATTATCTCGGGGTATGACGTCGGCTCGGAAGTCGCCGACCGCACGGCACGATCCCAACACCTATAATAATACCGGAAACGGCAAAACCGCTTCCGGTTATTATATGACTCAATCGAAAAGTGTCACGGTCGGGCATTCGCGACCATTGCACCATTCGTATTTATTTTCTTCCGACAATGGCGACATATTTGCGGTCGTCGGTTAATCTCGTTTTGACGAATGCATTGACGTCGTCCAGTGATATCCGATCGGCCAGTTCGATCAAATCGAGTATGGTCCGATAGGTGTATCCGGTATACTCGTAGTACGCCATATTGTTGGCGCGAATCGATTTCCGATCGATGCCGTAAATCAGGTGATTTTTCATGTTGACTTTGGCGTCGGCCAGTTCGTCGGCGGTGATTCCATCGCGCACCAGCGAATCCAGTTCACGGTTGAGTGATGCCAGCGCGGTTTTGACTTTCGAGGTATCGGTACCGATGGCGGCGCGGAAGACGGCATCATTCTTGTCGAAGATGTACTGAGTGTAAATCGTGTACGCCAGCTTTTCCGTCTGGCGCAAATACCACAATCGTGAACCGACGTTGTTGCCCATGACTTCATTGAGCAGAATCACACACGCCATCTCATTCGGCTGAAGATGCGGCAGAGCATATCCCATGTACACGAACGATTGATTCCGGTCGAATGGAATAAAGCCGGTTTTTTCATCCTGACAGGTCAGTGTTACCGCGCCGACCGAGGTCGCATCTTTTTTGAGGTTGCCGAGATGCTCCCGCACTACCGCGTCGATTCGTTCCGGTGCCAGATCGGTCGCGATCGAGAAAATCACATTCTCGCCGCCGACATGGGTCTCGTAGTGTTTTTTGATATCTCCGGCGGTAATCCCGGCAATCGATTCCTCCGTCCCGGTGGACGGCAGGCCGTACCCCTGTTCACCGTATACGGTGGTCCAAAACAGCTTGTTCGACGCCTGCGACTGATTGTCGTTCGACGCCTTGATATTACCCACCACTTCATGTTTCAACTTATCCAGTTCATCCTCGGGGAAAGTCGGCGCGATCAGCGAACGCCCGACAATGCGCATCACCTCGTTGAAATTCTCCGTCAGCGACACCACTGAAATTGCGCTGTAGTCCCGGTAACAATCGACCGAAACGTTTGCTCCCAGAAAATCGAGCCGGTCGGTGATCTCGGTCGCGGTCATGACTTCGTTGCCTTTCAACAGCATTTTAATCATCAGGTTGGTAATGCCGTTGTTCTCCACGGTCTCGCTCAGCACTCCGCCGCCGATCAGGATGCGCGCCGCCGTCAGCGACGTGGTTTCATCGTGATTGACCAACACCGTTATACCGTTCGCCAGGGTCGTGCGGCCGTACCCTTCCGTATCGAGAACGACGTCTCCGGTCTGCCGACCGCATCCCGCGAACAGAATCAGGGCAACGATGCCTGCCAGAAATATGCGATATGGAATTGTTTTCATTGGGGCACCACCGTCGTTTTTACGTATGAATCGGTATTGAGATAGGTTTTCGCGGCGGTATTCAACTCCGCCAGCGTCACGCGCTCGACATTGTCCGGATAATTGTCGACGAATTCATATCCGACAAACGAATCGTACTGCGCGTACTTGTCGGCGATATTCAATCCCCGTTCTATTGACGTATAATGATCGGTCTTGATAACGTTCTTGGCCTTGCGCAATTCCTCCTCGGTAAAACCGTTTTCGCGCGCGTCCGCCAGCACCTCGTTGACCACCCGTTCGACCTCCGCGAGATTGGCCGGATCGAGCGTCGCTATCGAAAACATCGTCCCCTCGTATTTCTGGGTGTAAAAGGAAAATCCCGCCGAATACACCAGGCCCAGTTCCTCTTTCAGCTTTTTCCAGAGACGGCTGGACTCGCCGCCGCCCAAAAGGGTCGCCATGATATCGCAGGTAAACTGATCGGGGCTGTCGGCCTTCGGTCCGATCATCGACATCATCAGATAAGCCTGCCCCACGTCTTTCTTGATTTCAATCTCGGTCACCCGGTCGCGCTTGGGCGGGGGAACATAATTGTCATGCGGGATTTCGCCCCGGGGAAAATCGCCGAAATACCGCTTGACCAATTCCAGCGTTTGCGCCGCGTCGAGATCGCCGACGATGACCATCGTCATATTGTTCGGGGCATAGTACCGCTTGTAGTACGCATACACCGAGTCACGCGGGATGTCGCGCACGTTTTCTTTGGTTCCCAGCACGTTTTTGGAATAGGGATGTTTGCCGTACAATGTCTTCAGCGACGTCCGGTACGCCTTGCGGAACGGACTGTCCTCGGTAATGCTGATTTCCTCGATAACCGCCTGCCGCTCCTGATCCATCTCCGCCTTCGGGAAATTGGAACGGAACAGCATGTCGGCGTGAATCTGCAGGGCGAATTCGAGATTTTCCTTCGGGAGAGAAATCACGAAATCGGTCCAGTCGCTCGACGTGTACCCGTTGAAATACGCGCCGTGGCTTTTCATCGCGTCGCTGACCTGTTCGCCGGTCATCTTTTCGGTACCACGAAAAAGAATCAAATGCTCCAGCAGATGCGTGGCGCCGTCGAAATAATCGGTCTCGTTTTTCGCGCCCGCCTTGATCGTCGTCGAAAGATTCACCTGCGGGACCTGGTGATTCTCGAGAATCATCACTTTCAGGCCGTTGTCCAACTCGGTTATCTGCCAGTCCGCCGCCGTTGCGGACACGCACAGCAACAAACAACCGACAAGTAGCAGTATGCGCATGAACACCCTCCTATGGCATGGTCTTGATATCGTCTCACCGCCCAATCAAACGGCATATAGGGGCAAAGACAAGTCGCCCTGCCCGTTTTCTCACATTATGGGATTATACGATACAATGACGCTTTTGTTTTATTTATGTCCGCCATCGACCCGCGCGATTATTCACATCGAAGCGCATCCACCGGGTTAGCCATCCCCGCTATCACCGACTGCAGTCCGGCGGTGGCCAGGGCGAAAAACAGCACGGTCCCGATCACAAACGCATACGTCCCGATGCCGATACCGACCTGATAGGGAAACCAGCGTAAGAAATCCTGCATGATAATATAGGCAATCGGCAAAGCCAGCACATTGGCGATGACGATTAACAGCACGAACTCCCGGGACAGCATCGCCACGATACTGCCGACACTGGCCCCCAGCACCTTGCGAATACCGATTTCTTTGGTGCGCTGTTGCGACGTGTACGAAACCAGACCGAGAACTCCCATACAGGCAATCGCGATCGCGAAGATCGCGAATGCCATGAACAGCTTCGACTGCGAGCGGGATTCGCTATAACTGCCGTTTATTTCGGCGTCGAGAAAGGAATAATCGAATTCGTATCCCGGAAGTGCCCGCTCCCAAGCCTGCCGGACCGCCGCGACCGATCCGGCGATATTCTCCGGTGGCAAATGCAACGCCAGGCTGGTCGTCCGTTCCGGATCCATCATGATGAGAATTTCCGACCGGTAGCCGAAACTCAGCGGCATCGCGTGAAAATCTTTCACTACACCGATTATTTCATAAAACCGGTCTTCGCTACCATACAACTTTGTCCCGATCGGATTATCTCCGCCCAGCGTTCGTGCGAATGACTCATTGACGATAATCGCATGTTCAACGTCGGATGCCACTCCCGGCGAGAAATTGCGCCCATCGACAAGGGTTAGACCGAACGTCTCCAGAAAATCATAATCGGTCATAAAGGCTTTGGTGACAACCCGGTCTTCACGTCGGCGCCGTTCATCGGTGTAATAACCGTAAAAGGCCAGCCGCCGCCGGCCGGGCGGGCAGTTTACCGCCGACGAAGCATCCACGGGAACGGTTTGCATGACTTCATTCTGCACCAGACGGCAATGTTCGGCGGCCTGTTCGCCGTCGAAATCCAGCACCATTATGTTGTCCGTGACAAACCCGGGATCGACCGACGTGATCATATTCGTTTGACGGATGATAATCGTCGTCATAAAAATAAACACCGCCGCCACCGCAAACTGGAATATCACCAGTCCCTTGCGTAACCGCGACCGTGACGATTTCATGCCGCCTTTCCCCTGAAGGACGGGGATCGGCTGGTACCGCGGGATATACAGGGCCGGATAAAACCCGGCCATTACGCCGACCACCACGATCAGCCCCAGCGATGACAACAGAAAAACGGGATTATTATATATATCAGCGAACATCTCGCGGGGCATCACGCCCTCAATATTGAGTTTAAATATCTCGAAAATGGCAACCGCCAATAGCATCGAAACAAAGACGATGATGATCGATTCTCCCAGAAATTGTCTGATCAGATGCTGTCGATAGGCGCCGAACACCTTACGCATCCCGACTTCTTTCATCCGGTCGGCCGAGCGCGCCGTTGAAAGGTTGATAAAATTGGCGATCGCCACGATTAAAATAAACAGCGCCACGGCCAGAAAACTGTAAATGACCGAGGCTTCCCCGGCCGGATACAATTCCCCGCGATTGGGAGAGGTGTACACCCCGAAGAAAATATCGTTCAGGGGCTTTAACCGAAAGGAATAATCTTTGGCATGCTCCGGAGGAAAATACCGTCCGGTCACCGACGAAATCTTCGACTGCACTATATCCGGATCGGCAGTGCCGGTTAACAGCAGGTACGCATAATCGCCATCGAACGTCTCCCAGCTATCCATGTTCGTATCGGTCGCCTCCAGCGTTGCATAGGAGATTATAAAATGACAGTACAACTGGGTGTTTTGCGGAACGTTTTTCAGAATCCCGGTAATCTTGCACGTATACCGATCGTTTATTACCATCACCTGTCCGACCGGATTTTGATTCGGGAAATACTCCTCGGCCGCATCCTCGGAGATAAGCGCCGTATTCGGCTCGCTCAGCGCCGTCGCCGGATTTCCCTGCACCAGCGGGAACGTGAATACCTCGAAATACTCCGGGCCCGCGAAAATCAGCTTGTTCCCGTGGGCATACCCCGCGCCGGCGTACTCGTTGATTACCCTCTGCCGGAAATCATCGATGGTGATACTGGTAACTTGCCGCACCCGAAACACCGCCGCATGTTCCACCTCCGGAATTTCCAGGGCAAGCGCGGCGCCGAGCGGCGGCATCACCGAAGCGATCGAAAACTGCGAATCGGCCCGCGCGAAATCGCACTCAACGCGGTAAATCGCATCGCCGTACTCGTGAAAATCCTCAAAGCTTTTCTCATGGGTAACATGACTGATAGTCGCCAGGCACAACGCCAAACCGATGGCCAAACCGATAATGTTGATGACCGTATAACGTTTCTTGCGCAATAACATGCGGACAGCGGTCTTGAAATAATGCGTGAACATGGAGTCTCTCCTCTTATCCTTACCGGCGAAATTTCGATTAACCTACGGCGTGTTAGTACCGTCCACCCAATATAATAGACTGATTTTTCATTGAAAAAGTTTCGCTTATATAAAATTCACGAATGGATAACACTGATTGATCGGGAATAGAAACGTCAGACTTGTTTTTTTGCGGACTCCGATATCATGTCCTCAAGCTCATGTCCGACCTTCTCCAGAATGGTCCGCCATTGTGTCATCAGCTTTTCCCCGAACCTGTCGGAAAGATGTCGCATCGCGTCGGTCATTGCCCGATCTCCGATTTTGAATCGTTTGGCCGTCGACGGCGACAGTGTGATCCGAATCGCCCGGCGGTCGGACGGGCAGGATTCCCGCACAAGAAACCCAAGTTGCACCAGCGTATCGACCATGGCCGATGCCGACGGGGCGGTTACA
>CAZVNK010000025.1:6204-10398 GCA_964628115.1 uncultured Ignavibacteriaceae bacterium
CCAACTCGTTGAGTGAAACACCCTCCGGACGGACACTGCCGATTTCCTTGACCGTCACCACCATCTGGGTCTGTCGACCGGTAAGACTGCCCAGCCAGTCGCCGGAGGACCGTTTCGCCAACTCGCGTTCCATGATTTCACGAAACAGACGCTGAATCCGCATCATGCTTGTGAAAATATCGCCCCCGGTGGTATCGTCATAACCGGCTTTCATGTTACCCTCCCGCCGACCGTCACGGTCTCCGAAACACCGTCATCGGATTCGGCGTCGTTTAACGTATCTACCAGTATGTGTTTTTTTCTGATTATCCACCAGTACAGTGAACAGAACACGCCCATCACGATATTGATAATCCCGGCCGCCGCGATCAGGTTCTCCCAACCCAACGAACCGATAAAAATCGCCAGAGATCCGATCAGCATGGCGGAACTGCCGATCATCGACGAGGCCGTGCCCGTATCATGCGTCACCTGCTCCAGAATGAGATTCATACTCGGAACGCGCATGATCGTACCTCCCAGACTCGCGATAACCGTCAGGCCGACAAACACCAGCGGCCCGGTGTTGCCGAATATGAACACCAGAAATCCCGAGATGACGATCATCATAAACGACATCGTGATGATCCGGAACCGCTTGATATATTTGGTCAGCAACAGAAACACCGACGGCCCCACCGAGGCGATCAGCGCGTTGGATGCGAAATAATAACTGAACGTCCGCTCATCCATTCCGAAACCGTCGATGAAAATCGTCGAGGACAGACTGACGAACGTTAAAATCGGCGCCGCCAAAAACGAGAAAAGTATCAGCGCGTGAGCAAAAGATCGATTCCGTAGCACCACTTTGATACGCCCGAAAGTCCCGAACAAACCGGTGGTGATACGCGACGGGACAGTTTCGTTCATGCCCAGCGCCCCGATCAGGGCAATCGAACCGAAAACAGCCAGCATAAAAAACTGCCCGCGCCATGACGTCAACTGCAAAATCCACGCTCCCATGATCGGCGCGGCCACCGGCCCCACCACCATCATCGTCCCGATCACCGCCAGGATTTTCTCCCGTTCCCGCGCCCGGTAGACGTCCTTGGTGATCGCCGTGGAAATCGCCACCGCCGTCCCGGTCCCGATTGCCTGAAACACCCGCGCGAAAATCAACTGGTAGACACCGGTTGTCATGGCGCAAAACAGACTGGCGATCACATAAATGGTCGTCCCGACAATGAGAATCGGCTTGCGTCCGTACTTGTCCGAAAGCGGCCCCCACACCAGCATGGATATACTGTAAAAAATGAAAAACAGCACCAGGGTCAAATTCATCAGTCCCAGCGGGGCATCGAACTGCTTCGCGATCCCCGGCATGGCGGGCAAATAGATATCGGTGGACAACGCCGGAAACACGTTCAAAAAGACCAGAAAAACCAAAAGACGAAAACTTCCCGATGCAACTTTATTCAACGACGACCTCGCAAGTATTATTATAATCCTCTAATATTTTGGATATTCTAACTATTTACCTGGATTTGTCAAGCGGTTTTTCACGCCGGTTGCTGAAAGTATTGCCGTAAACCCGCAAAGTGGTTACCTTATTTCAATGAAACGCTGAACGAATTTCAATTCGAATGCGTCAGTGGTATGAAAGGAGGGGATTGTGAATAAAATTCTGTTATTCCTGTTGATATCGACAACACAACTAATCGTTCCGTGTAGTGGTCTCGGGCAGATAGTTGATCCATCCAATGGATCGAGTTAGAGTAGGTCAGGAGGCGTGCCCTCCTGACATTCATATTTTGAATAGTATCACGTAAACCTTTGCTCTATCTACATCATCTATCAATTTGCATTCTATTCAATGATGTTGAATCGGAACGTTTTGGCATTGTTACAAATTAAAATATAATAATGCGGTCTCTTATTTTAATGACAATCCTATTCGTCTGCATCAACGCTATCATTATACATAGGAAAAGGTTCATCTGACTTTCGCCAATAATCATACTTAAGTGTTTTGTATTGATATGGTTTTAAATTGTTACTTAATTTATTAAGGCTATCAAAAAGGCTAGCATTTTCACCAAGAATATGCGTAACTCCGACAGCACCCGGCATGACCAATGTTGATGTTAAAAATTCTTGATTGTCAATATCATAATAAGAAAGAAACAAAGTAAGAACTAATATATCAGGCCTATGATTTGCCATAGCTATACCGTATTGAAATTCAACTTCCTGATTTGGTAGTATATAGTCGACCGGCGTAATATCTTTTACATCAATTGGACCATTATAAACAGGATTAGATATAAGATATTGTGGTTCTTTCTTAGGAAATGTACCAATCGGGTAAAACATATTGAATACATATGGTGCGTAGTCAGCTGTATCTTGCCTTATTACAACTCCGACGTTTTGTGCTGAACCTGTACCAATATTCTTAAGTTTTATGACTATTACGTCGATTGAATATGTACCAATGTTATAGATGATACGTTTTGCACCTACTCGCAAAATTGGCCTTACTTGTTTTTTTCGTTGTTCTATAATTACTTCATTTGTTCGTCTTGATGATAATTCTGAAATCTTATTTGCATTATCAGCGATTCTGTTCGAGACACACATTAGCCAAGTAGTAATAAATAATAGCAAGACTGCTGTTAGCGCCTGCAATATTACAGCCAGTATTTTTACTAACTCTACATTTTCATTTATATAAGTCTTTAGAATTTTCATTGCATAAATCCAATGTTATGAATCTTATGAACAATATTCAGGATAATTACCCTTTTTTATTCCGACAATTAAATCTATGATATCAACAATTTCATGTCAATATCTTGTTTTATGTCGAATTACAGCAAAGTGGAAAATAAGATTCTTGAAACCTTTCTCTAAGAGAATATCTCACCGATTCAAATACTCCAGAATGCCGCAAGAGATTTTTGCGACTTCCGTGCAATAGCGCATATTGCAGTTCGCCGGAATGTCATCGGCGGTGAATGTGAACGGATTGAAATAGTACTCCTCGAAAAATATCGCCGGGATTCCCGATTCGTGAAAATACCGCGAATCGGAGAACATGATATGGTCATTGGTGTCGACCGGTATAATCTGCGTGTAATTGTCGCAAACGTAATGCGCCAGCTCGGTCACCCACTCGGCGCCCGGGTAATTCTGAAAATCGAGTTTCCACTCGGCCGTATCCGGCGCAAAACTCACCTGGTTGTTGTCGATCATCAACCTGGCGGTCTTTCCGGATTCCTCCAACCGCGCGACATACCGTTGCGCCCCACTTCCGCCGGACGCGAACATGGTCATGAATTCCTCCGATCCGAAGGCAACGAATTCAATCGAGTTCGCGGGGACGAAATTCGCCTGTTTGAATATTCTGGCGATCTCAAGACAGACCGCAACCCCCGAGGCATTATTATTCGCGCCGGGATTATACGTGTATGGATCGGTTCCCCGTCCCAAAATCATACAATCGTAATGCGCCCCCAGAATACAAACATCATCGGGGTGTTTCGTTCCGGTCAATGTGGCGGCAACGTTATATTGCCGGGTCGTATGAAGCTCACCGCTTTTCATCGGAAATTCAATCGTATTTTGAAAAGAATCGATTGTGATATTATCATACCCGAACGATGCAAATTTGTCGCCGATAAACATCGCGATATCTCGTCGATTGTCCGCCAGCATAAACCGGGTCTTGAATGCGGTCAGTTGTTCTATGTATGATACAATGCTGTCTTGGCTAATGGAATTCGTATAAGTCGAAATCACACTGTCGAGCGCCGGATCATTGTCGAAACGGGCGTGTATCGAATCCGCATAGTGCAATTCGCCACTATCGCCCCACGATGTTAACGCGAACACCAGTATCGTTACTAAAGAGAAAAAGAGTGTTTTCATTCTACAAATCCCGCTGACGTTCAGGGCTTACCCATTCGCTGACGCTCAGGATTTATCCTTCACTTCGTTCAGGATTTTAGAACGCGTACGTCGCTGACGCTCAGGGTTTATCCTTCGCTTCGCTCAGGATTTAAGAGTCTCTAAGTCGCTGACGCTCAGGGTTTACCCTTCACTTCGCTCAGGATTTAAGAGTCTCTAAGTCGCTGACGCTCAGGATTTACCCTTCACTTCGCCCAGGAATTAAGAGTCTCTAAGACGCTGACGCTCCAAGAGACTCCAAAAGCG